>CANGGC010000238.1 GCA_947453125.1 Planctomycetaceae bacterium
AGAGTTTCACTGTCAGCGGATGACGGCCGATGTTGTTCTCCGCGGTGGCCACCGCCACCGGCGCCCGGTTGCCGCGGACATAGTCGATCCGCACGAGCCGGGCGTTGGCATTCACTCCCCAGGTGTCGCCGTACTCGAGGAGATAGAGGGCCCCGTCGGTGCCGAACTGGAGGTCGATGGGCCGCGCGAACGGCCGGTCGGGGAGGAACGACTCGATGCCGGCGACCCGCTGCTCGTCATCAAGTCGGACGACTTTGATCCAGTTCCGCGTCCACTCGTAGATGAACAGGCAGTTGTCGTAGTGGGCGGGGAAGCGCGTCGGCGAGTCGAGATGGTCGGCCTCGTGATAGACCGGTCCCGCGCAGGCCGTCCGGCCCCCTTCCCCGAGTTCCGGGAACGCCGCCGAGGCGCCGTAGGGATACCAGAGGAACGCGGAGCGCGCCGGAGGGAGGACGCTCGAGCCGGTATTGTTCGGTGAGGCGTTGACCGGTGCGGCCGCATCGAAGAGCGGCCCGACCGCCCCGGTGGCGAAGTCGTAATCGGCGTAGGCGAGGTTGTCCCCGATGAAGTACGGCCAGCCGAAATTGCCCGGCCCCTTCGCCTGGTTGATCTCGTCATAGCCCCGTGGGCCACGCGGGCCCTCGCCGCCGGCGTCGGGGCCGACCTCCCCCCAATAGACCGTGCCGGTCTGCGAATCGACCGACATCCTCCAGGGATTACGGCAGCCCATGCAGTAGATCTCCGGCCGCCCCGAGGAGCCGTCGCGAGGGAACAGATTCCCCTCGGGGATCTCCACGCTGCCGTCTGCACGGGGGCGGATGCGGAGGATCTTGCCGCTCAAAGATGCGGTGTTGGCCGATGACTTTTGTGCGTCCCAGGGGGCCTTCTCCGGGCGCTCGTCGATCGGCGCGAAGCCCTGCGAGTCGCCATGGGGATGGGTGTTGTCGCCGGTGGCGATAAACAGGCAGCCATCGGGGCCGAAGGCGAGCGATCCGGCATGGTGGCAGCACTCCTTCCGTTGCTCCTGAAACTCGAGGAGCAGCTTCTCGGAGGCGAGATCGAGGAGGCCGTCACGGATCGTGAACCGACTGACGTGCTGCCCGTCGAAGTCGGGAGGGGAATACTGGAGAAAGACATGCCCGTTGTCGGCAAAGTGGGGATCGAGCGCCAGGCCGATGAGGCCATTCTCCTGGGCGGTCGTGACGTTCAGCTCACCGACCAGCCGCGGCTCGCGGGCATTCCTGTCGAGGGCGAGGAGCCGACCGCCGAACTCGATCCAGTAGACGGTGCCATCCGGGGCGACCGCCAGTTCCATCGGTTGCGTGAGTCCGGAAAGGAGGGTCGTCGCCTCGAAGCGGGCCGGGTCGAGGTCGGGCTCCGCCGCGAAGGCCGCAAGGGGCCAAAGTATCGCCGCGGCCGCCGCCAGCCAGCCCCCCACTCGCGTCCCCATCCGCCGTTCCAAACCCCGTCGTGCCATGCTCATCGCCTCTCCCTCACAATCAGGCAGCCTTGACCGTCTCGGCCGCAGGCTGCCGGGTCTCGTTTTTCATCCGCCATCCGGCCGCGGCAAGAAGGACGAAGTTTGCCACGAGGAACGTGAAGAACTCCGTCTGGCCCCCCTGGCCGAAGCCATACGAATGGAGCCCCGCGCCGAGGAGGAAGTTGACGCCATACCACGACATCCCGATCACTGCCGCGCCGAGGACGGCGCCGGCAGCCAGACCGAAGTTGCCGATCCAGCCGGCATAGCGGCCGTGGAGGATCACGATGTACGCCAGCAGTGACACCAGTGCCCAGACTTCCTTCGGATCCCATCCCCAGAATCGCCCCCAGGAGACGTCGGCCCACAGGCCGCCGAGGATCGTGCCGGCTGCGAGGAGGATCACCGCCACCTGCATCGCTTTGTAGATGTAGCCAGCGAGTTCAACGCAGGCGTCTGGGGGCCGCGATCTGCCCCCGCTCCCCCGCTGATAGCTGCCGAAGAGATAGTGGCCCAGCGACAGGATACCCAGGCCCCAGGCGAGAGCGCCGGCGGCGTAGCTCGAGACAATCGTGAGGACATGGATCGTGAGCCAGAAGTTGTCGCGCAGGACCGGCTGCAGCGGACTGAACTGCTTGCCTGGAATCGGGAAGAACCAGGCAATGAACGTCCCGGCGAAGGCCACCGCGGCGACGACGAGCCCGAACGACTTCCGCCGGTAAACCTCCGGCACCTCGGCGGCGAACGTCCCGCGCCGCCAGGAGGCCGGCACGCAGAAGAGCGACACGACGGTCGTGAGGATCACGCGAGGGAGATACCACACTGCCGGGGCGAGCACCGACCAGCCGACGAGCCAGACAACGAGGTTGTTGAGGTTGGGAATGCTCCGGTCGATGTCGGTCTGCGGAAAGAGATTGATGATCGTCCGCCCGCCTGCCGCGTACGGGGCCATCGCCAGGATCCAGAGGACCAGCGCCGAGAGGGCGACCCGGGGGAGAAAGAGGAGCCAGTTGATCGCTCCCCATCCGCGTGCTCCGCCGTGGAGCCGGCCGCGCGTCGAATCGAGGGGCGTCGCCTCGCCGGGGATCATCGAACCGAGGGGCGGGGGCACCGCCGTCATCCGCCAGGCATCGCCCATGCCTGTGGCCATGATCGGCGCGAGAAGGAAGCAGAGCCCGAGGAAGGTGAGGAAGAAGGGGACGTAGATCACCGTCTCGTACATGTTCGTCACCGGCGCCCAGCCGGTGATCGCCACGCGTGAGGCGAAGGCCTGCGCCGTCCAGGCCAGCTGGAAGAGGAGGAGGAAAGTGGCCAGCCAGAACAGCGGTACGCGTGCCCGGCCGATCGACACCGCATAGGCAGCCAGAGCGAGCAGCGCCGCCACCCACGACATCCGGAACGGATCGCCGACGTTGTAGGTCACTTCCCGCTTCGTACTCCCGACGGGCGGATAGGCGGTATGGCGGAGGAGATCGGCGTCGGGGCGTTCGATCGGCAGGCCCGAACGGAGGGGCTCGACCGCTTCCCCAAGGCTGCGGACCCGCGACGCGAGGTTTTCCGTCGCCGCTGCCACATCGGCCGGTCGCCCCAGGTCGGTGACCGGCGCCTTGACCGCCGTTGCCACCGTCTCGAACGCCGCCCGGATGCCACGGACCCGGTCGGCCGGATAGCCCGGGAGGAGATCGGGCTCGGCATCGAGGAGCGTCGGCCAGGCGAGCCAGGCCGGCATGTCGTCTTCCGTGCTCCGTTCTGCCTCCAGGGCGTCGGCGTGGAGGGCGGGCACCACATGGAGGCTGCCGCCATTGTCGTAGAGCGCCTCACCGAGGGCCGAGAGCCGATCGCCGAGGCGACGGACGCCGCGGCGGATGTCGGCCGGGGCGTCGGCGGACACGGCCAGGGCATCGATCGTCTGCCGCAGCGTCGTCAGGCGGGGAAGCACGTCTGCGGTCGGGAATCGGGTCGAATTGCCCATCACCTCGGCGAGCCCCTGGAGAGCGCCGTCGACGTCGGTCGCCAGCGCCTGAGGGAGCTTCTCGCGGAGCGGCTTCCAGGTGGTGACCAGTTGCTCGAAAGTCCGCAGGAAGCGCGTCCGACCGACGGCATCGTCAGCGGCCCGGAACACGAGTTGACGCCAAGTGACGTAGGCCTGCCAGAGCTGCTCGACCTTGGCATCGACCCCCTCGGCCCGGAATTGCCGACCCTCCTTCGTCGCCTCGGTACGGCGGCCGTCGAGATCGATGAGGCGTTGGCGGAGCGGCTCAGAGTCGGCCACGTCGGAGGGGGCCGCATACTTCAGGCGCACCCGCCCCTTGGGCGTTTCGGCAAACAGTTCGAGGCCGAGCAGCTTTCGCAGTTCCTCGTGCTCGGCAATCAGGAACGGAACATCCTCCCAGGCAGCCGGCCGGACGAGCCAGTCGAGGAGCAACTCGTCGGCATGCCACTTCGCCAGCGGCTCCCCGGTCACGACGGCAAGCTTCGGCTCCTGGACATGGCAGATCGTCTCGACATGCCGGCGCGCGAAGGTGTCCAGCGGCATGATCCGTCCGTCCTCGAGGACGGGGATCGATCGCCACGCGCCGAGGGAGGGAGAGAGCCCCGGCGCCGGCGGGGCGGCGCAGGCCGTGGCAGCCCCGATGGTAACCAGCGCCGCCGCGAAGAGGGCGCGGAGGCCTGCGATGGGTGGGATTCGGAGCGTGGTCATCGTGCACCTCGTGGTCGGTTGGCTGGGGCGTGCCCGGGCGCGCCACGCCGATCGCGTCGCTTGCCCGGTCGCGCAGCGGTATGGTCCCCCTCCGGTCCCGGCGGGATCGGTGCGGAGGCGTCGTCGCCGTCCTCGTCCTTCCGCCGTGGGCGGAAGAAGTAGGCCTTCATGTAAAACATCGTGAAGATCCCGGCGACGATCAAACTGCTGCCGAGATACTTCACCCCCCGGCCGGGATCGTAATTGACGGTGAGCACCGAGGCCTCGAGGCGCTCCGGCTTCTCACGGGCGTTCTTCGTGAACTTCTCGTAGAGGTCGTCACCCGGCATCCAGGGCCCCATGAAGCTCTCCTGAAAGAGCCGGTAGGAGCGACCGCTGGCCGGATCGGAGAAGTCGACCGGGGCGTTCATCGTGATCGTCACCGGATCCTTGACGAGCGTCTTCCCTGAACGCGAGAGAAACTCGACGACACTCGAGAAGTGGGAGGCCTGACTCGTCCCGGGATCGAGCTTGCGTTCGAAATTGTCGAGCTTGATGTCGAAGCCGATATCGACGGCATCCGGAACCATCCGCACCGTCACGCTCCGCCGTGCCGCGGTGACGGTCGCTTCCTCCGTCGGCCCGGGGGCCTCGTTGATCGGTTGCACAGGGATGCCGGCCAGCCAGAACTCCTCCGCCTTGCCGTCGACCGTAAGCCGAATCCGGGCCGCCCGCCGCTTCGCCGAGGGGGGCTTCGCCTTGTCAAACGGCGCGGGAAGCGTGGCAATCTCGAGCTTGTCAGCGGGGAGAAAGCGATCGACGCGCATCTCGAGTTTGGCCCGCGGCATTTCGAAGGCCGGCACGGGGCTGCCGTCGATCGGCAGTTCGCCGCTGGTCACTTCGGGGGCCTGCCATCGCCGAAAGAGAAGACGATGGCCCCCCTTCCCTGCCGGCGACTGGATGACGTCGATCCGGCTGCGGGCCTTTCCCTGCATCCGTTCGGAGGCATCGGAGGTGTTCCGTTCGATCCACAGGGCGCCCTGGACGCCGGAGCGCGAGCCCTGGATCGAGACCTCCGGGAGATCGGCGAGAATCACCAGTTCCTCGTCGGTCCCTTCGGCGCCGCGACGAACCTTGAGCCTGGCAGCAGAAAGCTGATCGTTGAAGTCGGTCAGTTCGAC
>CANGGC010000239.1 GCA_947453125.1 Planctomycetaceae bacterium
AGGGAAACTCCCACTTCGTCGTCGTCAGCGGGCCGCAGTTCGGGCAGGGCTGCCCCGCCACGGCCAGGCTGCCGAGCATGAGCCCCGCCGCCGGCAACCCGATTCCCCACAGCCGGCATCGCCGCTGCGACACAGGCACGACCCGCACGCTTTCCGGTCGTCCCCTCGCTGCCACGATGCCGTCTCCCCGGGTTCACGCGCCGCCGGCGCCACCGAGCCGCTGCTGCCACGCCTTGATTTGGTCGACCACCCGGGCCGGCGCCGTGGATCCGAAACTCGCCATCCGTCCAACTGCCCTGGATGCCCCAAGTGCGCTCCTCAAGGCGCCATTCCAGCCCGCGCAGTCTGCCGAAAACTCCTCATCGGCAAGCTCCTCGAGCGACACCCCCTTCCGCATCGCCCGCCGAACGAGCTTCCCGACCGTCTCGTGGGCTGTCCGCTGGGGCGTGCCCGCGGCGATGAGGGCCTCCATGAGGCTCGTGGCGTCGAGGTGACCGCGATCGAGGGTGGCGGCGATCCGCGCCCGGTCGAACGACGTCCCGGCGACGAGCGGCGCCGCCACTCCGAGGACCGCCTCGAGGGTGTCGATCGAATCGAAGAGCGGCTCCTTGTCTTCCTGCAGATCGCGGTTGTAGGCGGTGGGAAGGCCCTTCAGGAGCACGAGGAGCGACTGGAGGTTGCCGATCGTCCGGGCCGACTTCCCGCGGACGAGCTCGAGGACATCGGGGTTGATCTTCTGCGGCATGATCGAGCTGCCGGTGCAGAAGTTCTCCGGAAGCTTGAGGAATCCAAACTCTTCTGTGCTCCAGATGATCCACTCCTCGGCCCACTGCGAGAGGTGGATACCGGCAAGCGAGATCACGAAGGCCAGCTCGCAGGCGAAGTCGCGGTCGCTGGCGGCGTCGAGGCTGTTGGCGGCGACCGCGGCGAAGTCGAGCCCGGCGCGGACATGCTCGCGGTCGATCGGCAGGCTCGTGCCGGCGAGTGCCCCCGAGCCGAGCGGAAGAATGTTCGTGCGCTTGCGGCAGTCGGCGAGGCGATCGCGGTCGCGGCCGAGCTTCTCGCACCACGCCAGAAGTTGATGGGCCGCAAGGACGGGCTGCGCCCGGCGGAGATGGGTGTAGCCGGGGATGATCAAGTCGGCCTCGCGCTCGGCAAAGCCGAGGAACGCCCGCTGGAGCGCGGCGAGGCTGGCATCGATGCGGTCGATGGCCCGGCGACAGAAGAGGCGCAGATCGGTGGCCACCTGATCGTTGCGGCTGCGGGCCGTGTGGAGCCGGCGGCCGGTGTCGCCCAGGCGCGCCGTCAGGGCCGACTCGACATGGAGGTGGATGTCCTCCTTCGAGATCGTGTAGGTGAAGGTGCCGCCGTGGATCTCCGCCCGGATCTCCTCGAGCCCCGCCCGGATCGCCTCCGCCTCCGCCGCCGAAATGATCCCGCAGGCGGCGAGCATCGCCGAGTGGGCGATCGAGCCGTCGATGTCGTCGTCGGCCAGACGCTTGTCGAACGACACGCTCTCCGAGAAAGCCTCGACGCGGGCGTCGGTCGCCTGCTCGAACACGCCTCCCCAGGCTTTTGGTTTTCCAGTGGAGGGGGGAGCAGAGGGATCGTGCGGGGGGCGGGGGTCGGCCACGATGGGGTCCTATCGAGGGGGCGGTGGGGATCGGAGCGTGGGCGGGACTGGAAAAGTATGCACTGTGGTTGGAGCGGGTACATTGCCAGCATGATCACTCCCGGCGAATTCCTCGCACCCGGCGGCCGATTGGCCGCCCGGCTCCCAGCTTGGGAATCCCGGCCGCAGCAGCTGGAGATGGCCGAACTGGTGGCCGCGGCGATCCGCGACCGCCGCCACCTCGTCGTCGAGGCCGGCACCGGCGTCGGCAAGAGCCTCGCCTATCTCATCCCCGCGGTCCTGGCGGCCACCGCCGACCAAGAGGAGGGGGAGGCGGTGACCGGCCCGCCGGCTGGGGAGACCGATGCCGACGGCGAGGACGATTCCCCCGAGGCGGCGCCGATCGGCCGACCGCGACGGGTCGTCATCTCCACCCACACCATCGCGCTTCAGGAGCAGCTCGTCGGGAAGGATATTCCGCTCGTCCAGTCGGTGATGCCGCGCGAGTTTTCGGCGGTGCTCGTCAAGGGCCGCGGCAACTACCTCTCCAAGCGCCGCCTGACGATGGCGATCGAACGCCGCGGCAGCCTGTTCCAGGATCAACGCGACGTCGACGAGCTCGAGGAGATCCACCACTGGGCCGTGCGGACCAGCGACGGATCGCTCGCCGATCTCCCCCAGCTCCCGAGCGATGTCGTCTGGGAGGAGGTGCAGAGCGATTCGGGCAACTGCATGGGACGCGGCTGCCCCTCCTACTCCGAATGCTTCTACTATGCCGCCCGGCGGCGGATGGCACGGGCCCAGATCCTCGTCGTCAACCACGCCCTGTTCTTTTCCGACCTGGCCCTGCGGCGCGGCGGCGCGAGCCTCCTCCCTGATCACGACATCGTGATCTTCGACGAGGCCCACATGGTGGAGGATGTGGCGGGCGACCACCTCGGCGTCGGCGTATCGAGCGCCGCCGTCGAGCGCGTCCTCTCCAAGCTCTATTCGGAGCGCGGCCATCGCGGGCTCCTCGTTCACTACGGATTCGACGATCTCCAGCGCGAGGTGCTCCGCTGCCGGAGGCTGTGCGAGGATTTTTTTGCGGCGGTGAAGTGTGCCGCGGGGGGCCGCGGCGACGGGCCGTGGCGGATCGCCGAGCCGAAGATCGTTGCCGACACACTCGGTGATCCGCTCCTCAATCTCTCCCGCCGGCTCCGCGCCTCAGCCGAGGGGATCGAGAACGAAGCCGAGCGACACGACTTCTTCTCCCTCTCCGACCGGCTCACCGGCTTGGCGGGCTCGATCGAGACCTGGCTCGAGCAGTCGGAGCCGGGGAGCGTGTGGTGGGTGGAGGGAACGCGCTCGCGGCGCGGTCGGGAGCGTGTCCGGCTGTGTGGCGCGCCGATCGACGTCGGCGCTACGCTCAAGCGAGATCTCTTCGATCGGGTGGGAACGGTGATTCTCACGAGCGCCACGCTCGCGGTCGGCGCCGGCAGCGAGGGAGGGCAGGAAGCCGGGCCCGATCCGTTTGCCTATGTCGAGAAGCGGCTGGGGCTTGCGAAGGCGACCGGTAAGCGGCTCGGCAGCCCGTTCGATTACGCCGCGCAGGCCGAGCTCGTCGTCGTCGATCGGCTCCCCGATCCGAGCGAGCGGCAGGCCTACGACCGGGCGGTGGTGCGGATGATCCGTCGTTACGTCGATCAGACCTGCGGCCGGGCGATGGTGCTGTTCACGAGCTCTGCGTCGCTCGCTGCGGCAAGCGCGGAGCTGGCCGGCTGGTGCGTGCAGCGCAACTACCGTCTCGTCAGCCAAGCCGACGGGCTGCCGCGGTCGCGGATGCTCGCCGACTTCCGCGAAGGACCGGGGAGCGTGCTCCTCGGCACCGACGGCTTCTGGCAGGGGATCGATCTCCCCGGCGACCAGCTCGTGACGGTGATCATCACGAAGCTCCCCTTCGCCGTGCCCGACCGGCCGCTGGTGGCAGCGCGGATCGAGGCGATCCGGGCCGCCGGTGGGAATCCCTTCATGGAGTATCAGGTGCCGGAGGCGACCCTCAAGCTCAAGCAGGGCTTCGGGCGGCTCGTCCGCACCGCCGAGGATCGGGGGCGCGTCGTGATCCTCGATCCCCGCGTCCTCACCAAGCCCTACGGCCGCGTCTTCCTCGACAGCCTCCCGCCAGCGAAGCTCGTCATCGAGCCGTATGCCTGACGGAGTTATGTGGTCGAGTCATGCCCCGGCGAGGTCGAGCTCCATCCAGGTGGTGGGATCGCTCTCCCACGGATACTCCGGGGGCGCTCCGTAGGGGATCCGCCCGAGGCGGCGATCGATCACCGCGGCGAAGAATCCGAGCCGCGGAATCTCCGCTGGATCCCAGCCGGGGAGGGCCGCGGCGGTGATGTGGGCTTCGACGCTCCAGCCGTCGGCGTGGAGCTTTGCCTCCATGGGCACCGAGCCCTCGGGGAGCTCGGCCGGGATCTCGCTGGTCCGCGGGATCACTGCTGCCACGGCCACCGGCTTGTCGGCGAGCTTGCCGCCGCCGGTCGGAAGGAGGGCAAGCCGGCGGCAGAAACGACCGGCCCGATGGCTCTCGCCAGTGGGGCGGGTGGCGATCCAGAGATGGAGCCCGTCGCTGTCTTCCGGCCGTGTCGGCTGGCACCACCGTGCGGCCCCGACCCCCTTCATCTCTCCGCGCACCCGCAGGCCGCCGTCATTCCAGGCCAGCCACAGCGAGACGAGGTCGGGCACGCCGACGATCCCTGCCAGCGACGGCAGCCGACAGGCGTCGTCGAGCGGGCCAGAGGCGGGGGGCCAGAGCGTCTTCCGCTTCCGGCAGGGGAAGCGGAAGGTGAACAGGGAACCGGGGTTCACAAGCGGCACGGCACGGGCTCCGAGGATCGACCAGGCGCTCCGAGGATCGGCACGGGCCCGAGGACAACCGGGAGGGCCGGCCGGCGGGCCATACTATACTGCTGCCGTCGTCACGGGGAGCGGAATGATCGGCTGGTGAGGCCTCTTCCCGGTGCAGCGATTCACGATCCCTGAGGAGTTGCGATCATGGGGCGGTTCATTCCTGGAGTTCGGCACTCGGTTCGGCCGTCGCTCGGCGGTTGGTGGGGCGCCGCTGCCGGCATCGCGGCGATCGTCGCGTGGGCCTGCCTTCCTTCCGCCCCCGCCGCCGATCAGGAGTCGGGCTCGCAGCCGCTCTGGAGCAGCGGACTTGTCACCGCTGCCACGCCGACCCGCTCCGTCCCCTTCGACGTCGAGCTCGGTGGCGCCACGTCGGTGTGGCTCGTCGTTGATGACGGCGGCGACGGGTTCGGGTGTGATTGGGCCGACTGGGTCGATCCGGTCTTCAAGGGAGCTGGCTTCGAGAAGCCGCTTGTCGATCTTGAATGGAAGCGCGCGAGTGCCGAGTGGGGCGAAGTACGGAAGGGCAGGAATGCCGAAGGGGGCGAGCTCAAGGTCGACGGTAAGCTTGTCGCCCGCGGCGTCGGCACGCACGCCAATTCGGTGATCGAGGTGGTGGTGCCGGCAGGCGCCACGCGGCTGGTCGGCCGGGCCGGGCTCGATGATGGCGGCGCCAAGCAGGGCGCCGGGTCGATCCGCTTTGCTATCCACACCAAGCCCCCGGCGCTTCGCCCCAAGCCCGCCCAAGCCGGTGGCCCGGTTGCCCCCGCCGACGGCCCCGGCACGCTCGTGGTCCCTGAAGAACTCGAAGCGACGCTATTCG
>CANGGC010000240.1 GCA_947453125.1 Planctomycetaceae bacterium
GTAGGCAGCCGTCAGGGGACGGTCGACCGGCCAGGGAGGAGGATCGGTGACCGGCAGCCTGACCAGATCAATGATCTCCTGCTGAGCCGTGACGAGTTCGACCCCCGCCGAGGCGCTCTCACCCCGGGCCGTCGCGGTCGCGAGGTCGAGCAGGACGAGGTCGTCAGGGCTCTCCCCCGGCGCCACCAGCGCCAGCCGCTCCTCGGCTTCCGCGGCGAAACGAACGCCGGCCGCGGCCGCCGCCAGCTTCCAATAGGCCTGGGTGATCCAGAGGCGGCGGGTTCGGTCGCCGGAACGCTCCAGCGCCTCAAGCAATGCCAGGGGACGCGGCGGGGTGACCTCGGCGGTGGGACTGCCGGCCACGAGCGGGAAGGGGAGTTCGAGCCCACGGGCGACGAGCGCAGCCTCCTGGTTCGACGAAGCCGCAAGCGGCGGCGCGGACTGCATGGCCAGGGCGGGAGGGGGCGGAGCGAACGGAGGAGCCTGACGCATGCCCGGAGGCACCGAGAGATTGGCGGGCCCGGTCAGCCCGGCTGGATCGAACGGAGGGGAGGACGTCGGCACGAGGACAGAGACCGTGCCGTCGGGAGTGGCCGGCGCCGACGCCGGAACCAACGGCCCGCCCCCTCGATCGGCCCCTCCAAGCGTTCCAGGCACGCCAGGCGGCTCAGTCGCCTCGTCCGCGCGGCCCTGTGCCCCATCGCCAACGCGATCCGTCGGAAATGGGGGAGGGGGTGGGGTCGGGCCGGCGGGATCCGCAGGGAAGGGTGGGGGCGGATCGGGCAAAGGCGTCTGTCCGTCGGGCGGTGGATCCCGTTGGTCACCCGCCGAAGGACCGGTCTGAGGGAACGGTGGCTGCGGGGCATCGGCTGCAGGCGCGCCTGGGAGCGGGCCAATCAGCGCGAGAGCCATCCCGACCAGCCACACGGCGGGGAAACGCTGCGGAGGTGCCGATCGGAGCGGCCCGCTGAAACCCATCTCGTTCCTCGACACGTTTCCACGCTCCCCAGGGACATGGGGGGGACGGGAGGGTCACAAACGTGGCAGAACGAGTCAACGCCTATCTGAGGGCCCGATTCTGGCTGTCTGGAAAAAAGGGATCGAGTCGGGCGATCGGGCTGTTGGGGCGACGAGCGGCTTTAGGAGGCCGAATCAAGATAGGGATCCTGACTCATCTGAATGTGGGCCTCGGCCCGTTGCCGTTCGACATACTCAAGCACCCGCCGCTGCCGGACATGCCGCTGCTCGACGAGACGCTGCGCCTTGGTGAACGCGGCCAGGAGCCGCTCCGGATCACCATTGAGCCCGGCGCGGAGTTTGGCGACGACCCGGCGGGCACGATCGGGGCCGTACCCAGCCACGAGGATGTCGTCGTCGAGGGAAACATACTGCCGCCAGGTGCCGGGATCCCCCTGCCGGCCGCAGCGGCCGACAAGCTGGCGGTCGATCCGGGCCGAGTCGTGGAGTTCGGTGCAGATGACGTGGAGCCCGCCCATGTCGTACACCCCCTCGCCGAGCCGGATGTCGGTGCCACGGCCGGCCATGTTCGTCGAGACGGTGATCTGCCCCGGCTGTCCGGCCTGGGCGACGATCTCCGCCTCGCGTTCGATCTGCCGGGCGTTGAGCACGGTGTGGGTCAGGCCGGCCTCGGTGAGGAGCCGCGACAACTCCTCCGACTTGTCGATCGACCGGGTACCGATGAGGACCGGACGGCCGGTGGCATGAACGGCCACCGTCTCGGCGACGATCCTCGCGAACTTTTCTTCCTGGGCCTCGCAGACGACGGCGGGGAGACGCTCGCGGATCGCGGGCCGGTTCGTCGGCACTGCCGCCACCCCGACGTCATACGTCCGGCTGATCTCGCCGGCACTGGTGGCGATCGTCCCCGTCATGCCGGCGAGGTGCGGCCAGCGGGCGAACAGATCCTGGATCGTGATCCGGGCGGCATGCCCCGAGGGCACCGTCACCTCGATCCCCTCCTTCGCCTCGACCGCCTGATGGAGCCCGTCGCGCCACGTCCGTCCCTCCGCGGCGCGACCGGTGAACTCATCGATGATCACGATCTTCCCGTCGCGGACGACGTACTGCCGGTCGCGGTTGAAAAACCGCCTCGCCCGCAGCGCCCGTTCCACCGCGTCATAGAGCGCCAGGAGGCTGAGGCTCTCGAGGAGCTCCGGGCGCTCGAGCGCCCGGACACGGCTCCGGCCCGGCCCCAGAAGCTCGCAGCTCTGCTTCTGCACGTCGACTTCGAAGTCCTCGTCGATGTCGAGCAGGGCCGCGGCCCCGGCAGCGAAACGGAACAACGATTCCTCGGTCGCCTGAGCCTCTCCCGGTGGCGAGGAGATGATCAGCGGCGTGCGGGCCTCGTCGATGAGGACGTTGTCCGCCTCGTCGACGAGCGCGAACCAATAGGGACGCTGGAGGAGTTTCGAAGCCTGCGATGTGGCGTGGCCGGTGAGCATCGCCCCGAGATCGCCGCGCCCCTCGGCGATCTCGCGCCCCATGAGCCGATCTTTCAGGAAGTCGAATCCGAACTCCTTCGCCGTGCCGTAGGTCACGTCCTTGGCATACGCCTCGCGGCGCTCGTCGAAGCCCATCTGCGACTGGACGATGCCGACCGACATCCCGAGGACGCGGTAAATCGGCTCCATCCACTCGGCGTCGCGCTTGGCGAGGTAATCGTTGACGGTGGCGAGATGAGCCCCTTTGCCGCAGAGGGCATAGAGCGCCAGCGGAAGGGTGGCAACGAGCGTCTTCCCCTCGCCGGTCTGCATCTCGACGATCGCTCCGCGGACCAGCGCCACCCCGGCGAGGAGTTGGACGTCGTAATGGCGCATGCCGTTGGCGCGACGGCCGGCCTCCCGCGTCGCCGCGAAGCTCTCCACCATCAGCGACTCGATCGGCTCGCCCGCCTTGGCCCGGTACGACAGCGAACGTGCCGTGCGTCGCAGGGCCGCATCACTCAAGCCCGCCATCTCGGCCGACAAGCTCTCGACCTCGGTGACGATCCGTCGCGCCGAGGCGTCGAGGAGCGAACGCGACCCGGGGGTGATCCCCTTGAGCCATCCGAGCACGTTGGCCGTCATCTCCCCCATCGGCATCCCCTTCCCGTCAGCGGGGTTCAAACTGCTCGCGGCTGGCCACGGGCATCTGGAGCTCGATCCGCTGGCGACCGCGGAAAACCCCCAACGACACGTTGCGGTTGGTGGGGGTGACGCTGACGAGGCTGACGAGGTGATCGTCGTCGTCGATCGGCTGCCCGTCGAACTCGAGAATCACGTCATCCGGCTGGATCCCAGCCGAATCGGCGGGCGACCCCTTCGTCACCCCCGAGACCCTCGCCCCCACCGCCCGCACCATCCCCAGGCGCTCCGCCGTCTTCTGGGTGAACGTCCTGTCGAGCGTGACGCCAAGATAGGCCCGGGCGACGGCCCCGTTCTCCACGAGTTGCCGGGCCACGAACATCACCATCGACACCGGGATGGCGAACCCGATCCCCTCGCTGCCACCGGAGTTGCTCGCGATCGCCGTGTTGAGGCCGACGACCTCGCCGCGGAGATTCACCAGCGGCCCTCCACTGTTGCCGGGATTGATGGCGGCATCGGTCTGGATGAAGTCCTGAAACTTCACCCCTTCGTCACCGAGTTCGAGATCACGGCGCCCCTTCGCCGACACGATGCCGAGGGTCACCGAATGCGACAGCCCGAACGGGCTGCCTATGGCCAGGACGGTGTCGCCGATTTGGACGGCATCCCGTTCGGCGAGCCGGGCAGAAACGAGATCGGTGCCGGCGATCGTCAGAACGGCAATGTCGGTGGCCGGATCGGTCCACATCCGCAACGGCCGCAGTTCACGACCGTCGTCGAGACGGATGACGATGTTGTCGAGCTCGGCACCGTGAACGACATGCCGATTGGTGATCACGACGAGCCGGTCGGCGACGCGGGCGATGACCCCCGATCCAGCCTCGTCCTCGTCCCCCGATTTGGCTCCGCGGGTCGACTTCTGGGCAGGCTTGCGGGCATCGATATGGACGACGCACGGCCGCAGCAGCACCGTCAGGCGACGGAGCTGCGCCCCCTGACGCTCGAGCTCCTCCGCATCGCGCTCGATCTGGGCGTAGAGACGGTCACGCTCGTCGGGGGAGAGCCGGGACGAACGGGCCGGATCGACCCTTCCCGCCGCATCCGCCGCGATCCGTCCGCTGCCCTCGGATTCACCGGCCACCCTCGGGGCGATCGGCTGCAGGGCAGGGGGCTCGTCGGCGGAAGCTCGCCCCACGAGGAGCAAAAGCGTCAGCAGCACCCCGGGCCCGCAGCCAGAGCGCGGGGACACGAAGCGGGAGAACGGCGGTGTCGGGCCCATGGATGTGGCGCTCTCGGAGGCGGACGCGAGACCGCGACATCATACCGCCGACCGAGTCCCGTCACGCGCCTGCCGGGGAGGCCGACAGGGCCCACCCTCTCTCCCCCCAGAAACCGCGGGCGAGCGGGCCTGAAGCCCGCGACCGACGGGGGGAAGAGGATCAGGAAACGTCCATTTCGAGGTCTGCGGAGGAGTCTTCGTAGGTATCACGAGAGGAACCCATCCCACCGCTCCGCTCGATCTCACGCTGGCACTCGATGCACATCGTGGCGTACGGGAGGGCGTCGAGCCGGGCCATCGGGATCGTCTTCGAACAGACCTCGCAGACCCCGTACTCACCGGCCTTCATCCGCGCAAGCGCATTCTCGATGTGAGCGAGTTCGCGGCTCTCGACCTCGGCCAGCTGCGAGCTGATCTCGTCCTGGGCGGTGTCGAGCGCGGCATCGACGACGTCCCCCGTCGTCTCCCCGTGCAGTTCCCGGAGGAGCGAAAGGTCGCCGGCCAGCGCGCTGCGCAGGGCGTCACGACGGCGGACGAGAATCGCCCGAAGGTTCACAAGTGCGTCTTTTCGAGCCATGATGTTGATGCTCCTCGCCCGCCCGGCAGCCGTGAAAAAGCCCTGCCGACAACGGTCGCACCCAATAGTACGGGGCCGATCGGAGAATGTTCGGCGTCGGGAAAACGACAGCCTCTTTATCGAAAAAACGGTCGAAAAGGATCGTGACAGTTGGCGGGGACCGGAGACATTCCCCAGAGTTCCCCGTCCTTGGAAGTCTGGGGAAGGGGGGCTGCCCATCCGACCGGCCTCTCACCGCTCCCCCGCCGGCCGCCCCCGCACCTTCGACACCAGGAACGGATCGCCCGCAGCGGCGGCGATCACCCCCCAGGCGCCGAGGACGTCGGCACGGCTGGTGAGCGTGCCACCGACCGCCAAGCGGA
>CANGGC010000241.1 GCA_947453125.1 Planctomycetaceae bacterium
CACGCGAACCTGGGCCACCGATCGAACACGCCCCCCGTTTCCTTGTCGGTGCCGCGGGCCCCGACTACACTCGCCCGACCCCCGGCTTTTCAGCTCTCCTTCCCCTCCACGGAAGCCATCATGACCAGCCCCGAGCCCCACCGTTCCTCAGGATCGAGCCCGCCGACGTCGTCGGCCGCGATCGACGCGGCTCTCCGTTCAGGTCTGGGCGTGGGCCCCTCCACGGCGGCCGTCCATGCCGGCGAGGCCCGGCAAAAACTGGCCGATGCGATCACCGACCCGATCGTCTCCGCGTCGACCTACACCTTCCCGAGCACCCGCGCGATCCTCGACTTCATCGAGCAGGATCTTCCTCGGGAGGAATACGGCCGCTACGGCAACCCGGGGGAGCGGGTGGTGGAGGACAAACTCGCCGCTCTCGACGGTGGCGAGATGGCGGTCCTCTTCTCCAGCGGCATGGCCGCGCTCGTCGGCGTGCTCATGGCGCACCTGAGCGCCGGCGAGGAAGTGGTGTTCTTCGACCAGTGCTACCACCGCAGCCGCGAGTTCTGCCGGCGTCACCTCACCCGCTTCGGCGTCGGATTCCGCGAGGTGAAGACGGGCGACTACGACGCCATGGAGGCGGCGATCAACCCGCGGACGAAGATGGTCGTCAGCGAATCGCCGACCAATCCGCATCTCTCGATCGTCGACTGCGCCCGGTTTGCAGACCTCGGTCGCCGCCATGGTGTGCTGACGCTCATCGACGCCACCCTCTGCACCCCCTACAACCACCGCCCGCTTGCCGACGGCGTCGATTTCGTCCTCCATTCGGCGACGAAATACCTCGGTGGCCACAACGACCTCCTCGCGGGCGTCGTCGTTGGCTCGAAGGGAAAGATGGAGCCGGTGAGGAATCTCCGCGGCATCATGGGGGGGATCAACTCGCCCCACAACTGCTACCTCCTCGAGCGTGGCCTGAAGACCCTCGCCCTGAGGATGGAGCGGCACAACGCCAACGGCCTGGCGGTGGCCCGGTTCCTCGAATCCCATCCGCGGGTGGAGCGGGTCTTCTACCCCGGCCTCGAGAGCCATCCCTACCACGCCGTCGCCAAGGAGTCGATGCGCGGCTACGGTGGCCTGGTGACATTCCTCGTCAAGGACGCCGACTGGCAGCAGACGTCGCGCGTCGTCGATGCCGCGCGGATCCTCCGCATCGGGCCGAGCCTCGGGGGGGTGGAGTCGCTCATCGAACAGCCGCTCGTGATGAGCTACTGGAACTACTCGCCCGCGGAGCGGCAGACATTCGGGATCGGCGACAACATGATCCGTTTGGCCCTCGGCATCGAGGACACCGCCGACCTGATCGCCGATCTCGGGCGAGCGCTCGAGGCCTGACGCGTCGTCTCCCCGGCCCCGCCCGCTCGCTGGCTGTGGATCAAGTCGCCGCCGCTGGCTGCGGCAGGAGCGTCGATCGCGCAGGCCGGGCAAGCTGCGACGGGCCCGGCTCGGCCGGCGACGGCCCGTCTCCGCTGTCTTCTGGGAAGCCAGGAAGCCTGGGATGGCTCTGCCGATCGCGGCGATTTTCACGGAAGTTCCGGTCGCGCGGCTGCCGATATCTCTTCCGATTGCAGAAGCCCGTCAGGTGCCGTCCACCGCGGGTGCTCTCGGAGAAGTGTCCATGAACGTCGCGAATGGTATCCGCCGACTGGCCGCACTGGCTCTGCTCACTTGGGCCACACAGCCAGGCTCCGTTCCAGCCTTCGCCGACGAGGGGGCCGCACCGGCCCAGCAGGACTCTTCCCTCCGCTGGACCCCCCACCGCTCGGCCGCAGCGCCGCCCGCTGCCCCCGCCCTGCCCCAGCCCAGCGCCGCCGCTGCCCGCTTGCCCGAGGCGAACGAGCCGCCGGCGTTTGATTCAGGCGCCGATGCCGGCCTCGACGATCGCGCGATCGCAGCCGCCGAACGGCCCCGAACGCTCCCCCCGCGGCCACTCCCTCCCGAAATGGCCGCCGCCCCCTCCGCACGCCCGGGGATGAATCGGGCGCCGGCACCTCCGCGTGGGCCGGCTCGCCGGGCCGACGACGGACGAACGGCCGCTGCTCCCCCGCGCGCCGCAGGCGCCGAGCCGTCGCTCTTCGGGATCAATTTGTTCCGCGCCCCGCAGGGGGATGTGGGCCGTCCGATGTTCGGCGCGGAAATCGTTCCGCAGCGGGACGGTGTTCGCCCCGCGGCGGCTGCCGGTGACTTCCCCCGCTCTGGCCAGCGTGCGATGGCGCCAGCCGGCCAGCGGATCGCGATGGCCCCCGGCGGCGAGCCCTCGATGATGTCGCGGATGTCCACCTCGTCGATGCCGACGTCGTCGATGCCCCGCCCCCGCGTTCAGGCCCGCCGAGTTGCCAATCAGCCGACGCCCGCCGGTGAGCTTCCTCCGCCCACCGGCGCGGCGGGCACCCCCGGCGTCACCTCTGTCGCGCCGGGCCGCAGCGGTCGGCCCACCCCGATGGAATCGATGCCGGCCGATCCCTCCCTCCCCGGCGGCATGCCGATGGAGGAGGAAGGGCTCACCTTCGGTGGCCCCGATGGCGACGTCGGCTTCGGCGGCATGCCGCTCGACTCGGGCGACTACGGCCCACTCGCCCCCGGCATGGATGCCTTCGACGGTGGCTTCCCCGACGACGGGATGATGTTCTCCGAGGACGGCATGCCGATGGGCATGGAGGGCATGGAAGCCCCCTGGACCGGCGAGGTCTACCTCCATGTGCCCTCGTTCTATGACGATCCGTACGCCTGCGAGGATGGCGAAGCCTGCCCGGGGTGTTCCCCGATGTGGGATCCCGACGGACGGATCTGCGCCTACTTCCGCCGTTTCGGTCGCCCCTACTACGGCTGGCGGTGGTACCGCGACCTCACCGTTGGGGCCGGCGTGACGTCGTTCCAGAACACCACGAACCTCGGCCTCCACGGCAACTACGGCTTCAATGAGTATGCCAACTGGTCGATGCCATTCTGGAACGCCATCGGCCTCGGCTGGCAGATCGGCGTCCGCGGAGTTCAAGCCGACTTCCAGCGGACGCAGATCACCGCCGCCAACGGCAGCACGCTCCTCAACACCAACGCCCGCAACCAGGTGTTCCTCACCTCCGGGTTCTTCACTCGGGCCTTCGAGGGGCGCGGTTTCCAAGGTGGAGCCGTGTACGACTACCTCCAGGACAACTGGTTCGATACCACTGATCTGTCCCAGATCCGAGCCGAGCTGAGCTATGTGTGGGGCTACCACGAGTTCGGATTCTGGGGCGCCGTCAATGCGTACAACGCCAACGGCGCGTTCGTGACCGGGGCCCGGGGCAACTCGGCCGCCTTCGACACGCTCGATCTCTATACCGGCTTCTACCGGCTCCAGTTCGGGGATGCCAACGAGATGAAGATTTGGGGTGGTGCCAGCGGCCAGGGGGACTACCTCACCGGCATGCTCGTGCGGGCCCCGATGTCGCGGTCGCTGGCGCTCGAGGGGACGTTCACCTATCTGATCCCCTCCTCGGGCAACACCGTGCAGCTCCCCAATGGCGGCAAACTGACCTACGCCGAGCAGGCGTGGAACGTGTCGACGAACCTCGTCTGGTACCCGGCCTGCCGGTCGCGCCGCAGCCTGGCCAGTCCCTACCGCCCCCTGTTCGACGTGGCCGACAACGGCAGCATGATCGGCACGGTGTCGGTGAATCGTCAGCCGAAGAAGCCGTGAGCCCGAGTCGGCACGCCGAACGACTGGCATGACCGTCGGCCTGGCCCGCCAGCCGCTGCCGGCAGCGGCTGATACGGTGCCTTCGCCCCGGAGGGCCCTCCAACTGCGGGCGGAGGGGCCACGGAGACCGAATGGCAGGGGCCCCGAGTCGTCGGCAGGCCATGAACCGCTGCTGTGGCCCGTTCCGTTCCCTGCGGCCCGCCGCCGCGCCCCTGCCGCCCACCGAGGGGTTTCTGCTATCCTTGTCGCTTCCAGGGCGCCCCTTTCGGGCCACCCCCGCTATCCAGGAATCCATCGCTGCCATGCCGGAAGCAAACGATCCGTGGGCCTCCCTCGCCGACAGCCTCGGCGCCGTTCCAGCGCCTGACCAGGCTGCTGCCCAGCCCACCCCCGCTCCTCAGCCTGCTCCCCCCCGCGCCATCGAGACGCGGCGTCCCGAACCGAAGAAGCCCGCTCCCCAGACTTCCGAGGGCGACTGGACCGACATCGTCTCCGGATTGGGCCTTCAACCGGACGCTGTTCCGCCCCGCCCTGCGGCCCCCTCCCCGCCGCCTCCAGCGGCCCGGGAACGGGCCCCCTCCTCCCCACCGGAGTCGTTCGAGCGACGTCAGGAAGGGCAGCGTCGTCCTGAACGTCCTGAACGTCTTCCGGAGGTGGAGCCATCCCCCCGCGATCTCCCGCCGCGCGACGTCGTGGCCGATCGGGGCGTTGACGATCTCAGCTTCCAGGATCGTCCGGTCGTCGACCGTGGCTCATCCGACCGTCCAGCCTCCGGCCGCCGGGATGACGACGGCCGCCGCGACGGGCGACGGGATGGTGGTCGTTCCTCCGGCCGCGGACGCCGCGGTGACGGCCGGCGGGGCGAAGGCTCCGATCAGGGGGATGCGCGGGGCACGTCCGGGGATCGGCCCAGCGCCGAGCGCCCCGCCGACGCCAGAACCGACCAACCACGTCCGGACTCGCTCCGGTCGTCGGGGCGCGGCGATGCGGCCCCTCCGTCTCCCAGGATCGAGGAACGCGCCCCTCGTCGCGAAGACGATGATCTGAGCGAAGACGTCGATTCGCCCGAGGGCCGGATTCTCGAGGATGGCGATCGTGCCGAGGGGGACCGAACCAGCGGTGAGCCGCGTCGTGGCCGGCGCCGCCGGGGACGCCGTGGTGGTCGGGGACGCGGAGGCAGGGATCGCGACGACGCGCCGCGGGACGAGGCGACTCCAGGCCGGGCCGACGACGCTGCTCTTCGCAGCGCTCCCTTGGGTGATGACAGGGCAGATGACAGGGCCGACGACGAACTCGGCTTCCAGCCGCGGAGGCCCGCCGAGGAGGCCCCGCGTCAGGAGCGGCGTCCTGCCCCCCGGCGAAGTCAGGACGACGGCGAACGGCGGTCGTCCCGCGACCGTGACGGCGAACCACGCAGCCAGCCTCCACGAGGCGAACCATCGGCTCCCGCCGCCGGTTTTGATTGGAATGCACCGGTCGATCGGGCATCTGCTCCATCCCGTCCCCATGGCAGCGATCGGTCGCCTCCCCGGAAGACCGAGCGTGACGACGACAACTGGGGGGGCATCGA
>CANGGC010000242.1 GCA_947453125.1 Planctomycetaceae bacterium
ACCCGGCACCGCCGGAGGCCTCCCCGATCGAATCTCCGCCCCCCGTCCCTGAAGGAACGATGCCGTCCTCTGACGAGACGACCGGGCCGGGGATTCCAAACGCCTTCCGTCTCGCCGGCAACGGCGGGGGCCATCCCTTCATCCTCCCCGGCCGCCGCAAGATCGTCGAGAAGCTCGAGGAAGCAGCCGCCCAGGCGAAGCAGGAGCTCGAGAAGGCCAAGAAGCTGCTCGAGGAGAAGGCCCAAAAGATCCAGGCCGACATGCGAGCCGAGGCGGAGCAGAAGCTCGCCGACGCCAAGGCCGAGTTCGAGAAGAAGTCGGCCGAGTCGGCGGCAACGATGAAGGCGGAGATCGAGGCGAAGGTGGCCGAAGCGAAGGCCACGGCCCAGAAGGAGAGCGAGGCGGCGGCGGAACGGATGAAGACCGAGATGGAGCTGCGCGTCAAGGAAGCGCAGGAGCAGGCGCGCCGGGAGAGCGCCGAGGCGCGCGATCAGGTCCGCCAGGAGGTCGAGGCGAAGACGGCCGATGCGAAGGCCGAAGCCAAGAAGGAATCGGAGGAGACCGCCGCGCGGATGCGGACCGAGATCGAAGCGAAGATGGAGGAAGCCCAAACAGCGGCCAAGCGCCAGAGCGAGGAAGCGGGGAGCGCCGCCAAGGCCGACGTCGAGAGCCGGGTGAAGACGATTGAGGCGGAGCTCGAGAAGAAGAGCCGGGACGCGAGCGATCGGCTCGAAGGCAAGCTCCGCGAGATGGAGGAGAAGATCGAATCGGAGCGGGCCCGGATGAACGACTCGCTCGAACGCGTCCGGGCCGCGACGGAGAAGACGCTCGTCCCCCCGGCCGGCGTCCACTCGGCACTACGCGACACCTCGACCGCCGCGCCCGTCACCGACGAAGCCCATCCCCAGCCGTCCGAGGCCCACGCCACGACGGCCCCCCGGGGCACTCCTCCAGTCGACATGGCGGAGCGTTTTTTCGGGCACGACCAGTGGCGGAGCCCGTCGACCGTGCCGTTGGCGGTGCTGCTGGGAATGTTTGGCGCTGGGATCGCAGGCACCGCCCTCGCCTTGCGGTTCCGCGACTCGAGCGGCCGCTGAGGCACCTCACTCCGCCTGCACAGCGGGAAAATCGCCATGGAAGGCGCTTTCCACCGATCGCTACACTCCGGCCCCGCCCCGTCTCCGGAGCCGATCGATGCCCCACGACCGCCCGCTCGACGATCCCACCACCCACGAATCGGCCACTCCCGTCGGCCCGGTGGACGACCAGATCCCCCCCCGCGTCGTCGCCACGACGACGATCAGTGTCAACCGCCGGCTCGGCCGCGGCGGCTTGGGCGACGTCTACTACGCCAACGACAAAGCGACCGGGCGCGAGCTAGCCGTCAAGTTCCTCAATGGCTGGGCGGTCTCCCAGGAGGCCCTCCGCGAGAGCTTTCAGTTCGAGGCCACCGTCACGAGCCAGCTCGAACACCCCAACATCGTCCCGGTGTATGTCACCGGAGCCACCCCCGACGGCAGACCGTTCTACGCGATGCGGCTGATCCCCGGGCGGACGCTCGGTGCGGCGATCAACGATTTCCACGACCGACGCCATGCCCACGCGGCGGCAAGCGACCGCTCGGCCCGCTACCGCGAGCTCCTCGGCCAGTTCGCCCTAGTCTGCAAGGCGATCGCCTACGCCCATGATCGTGGCGTCCTCCACCGCGACATCAAGCCGGCCAACATCATGCTAGGGAAGTTCGGCGAGGTGGTCGTCCTCGACTGGGGACTCGCGGCGCGAATCGATCGCGATGATCGCGCCCGGCAGAGCGGTGAGCAGAGCATCGTGATGCCGACGATCGCCCTCGATTCGGCCCCATCGGCGAAACGCGGGATCTCCGGCACACCGGCCTACATGAGCCCCGAGCAGCACGACGGGGCCGTCCCGGTGGGGCCGGCCAGCGACGTCTACGGCCTCGGCGCGACTCTCTACCACCTCCTCACCGGATCGCCTCCCTACGACGGCGACGTGGCGGCGATCCGCGAGAAGGTGCTCGCCGGATCGCTCACCCCGCCGTCGCGCGTGAAGCGGGGCGTGTCGCACGCCATCGAGGCGGTCTGCATGAAGGCGTGCGCCCACGATCCGGTCGACCGCTACGAGACCCCCCTCGAACTCGCCCACGACATCGACGCCTATCTGGCCGACAATCCCGTCAGCGCGTACCGCGAGCCGCTCCTCCGCCGGCTGGCCCGCTGGACGCGCCGCCACCGCACGATCACGCAACTCGCCGTCGGGTCGCTCGCGGTGCTCCTCGTGGGCGCGGCAGTGACCTCGGTGCTCCTCCGCAAGGTGGCCCACGACGAGTACCGCTCCCGGCAGACGGCCCTGCGACTGGCGGCCCGGCTTGCGGCGAGCACCGCCGCGCTGCAGATCGATTCGCGTTGGCGGATCCTCGAGTACGAAGCCGACAACAACCAGCTCGTCCGGGCGATGCTCGAGGCGGAGGGAAAGCCCGTCGATCCCGCCACGGGGCGCAGGCCCTGGGGGGCGATCCAGGCCGCGGTCGACGAGATCGCCGCCAACACCAAGAACACCGTCGATGCCGAAAGCTGGACGGTGTGCGATGCCAAGGGGGTGCAGGTGGCCCGAGCGCCGCTGGCCGACACCATCGGCCGCGACTTCGCCTGGCGCAACTATTTCCACGGCGGCCCCCATGACCTCGAGCCGGGCGCTGCCGCCACACCGATCACCGAGGTGCACCGCTCGACGGTCTACCGCAGCGATTCCACCGGCAAGCTGAAGGTAGCTTTCTCCGCCCCGATCTGGAGCGATGCCCATGGCACGGAGAATCGGCGCGTGCTCGGAGTTCTCCTCATGAGCTTCGACGTCGGCCTCCTCTTCCGGTCGGTTGACGCCATCGGCTCGTGGAACGCCTCGCGGGCCCCGTTCTCCGTGGCGGTCATCGATCTCCGCGACGACATGATCGACGGCGAACCGAAGGGGGGCTTGGTCCTCGAGAATCCCGAGGTCGCCCGTACCGATCTGTCGAGCTCCCCCGATCTCCAGTTGGTGCGGGCCCCGGCCGAGGTCGTCGCCCGCCTCAAGGAGTCGTTCCACAAACATCAGGAGTTCGGCAAACCCGCCCGCCAGCCCCACGAAGTTGGCGGCGACAACGGTCTCGATGCCGAGATCATCGGGCTCTTTCCCGGGACGCTCCGCCAGTTGATGGGGGGAAACGGCGACGGGCCGCAGATCGCAGCCGCCGAGCCGATCCGGATCCTCGGTCGCCCCGAGCGGCTCTCCGACGTCGGCTGGGCCGTCCTTGTTCACGAGCGCTGACCGCTCACACCTCCGGCAATTCAAACCCCTTGCGGCGCTCGCGGACGAGCAGCGCGTCGGCAGCGGTGTCGCTCACGAACTGCTCGGCAACCGGATCCCAGCGGAGCGGACGGCCGATCGCGCGGGCGATGTTGGCCAGATGGCAAACCGTCACCGAGCGATGACCGATCTCGACATCGGCCACCGGCTTCTCGCGCGTTCTTACGCAGTCGAGCCAGTTCTGGAGATGATGCCGCGCCTGCCAGAGGGCGAGGGCGTCGGACCACTTCCGCTCCTCCTCGGCGACGTCGACCACCTCGAGGAGTTTCTGCGCGATCTCAGGGGGATTGCTCGTCACCTTGTTGCGGTTGATCTCGAGCTTTCCCTTCTCCCCGACGAACACGGCCCCCCCCATCGGCCCAGAGTCGAGGATGAACTTCACCTCGAGGCCATCGGCGTAGGTCATCACCACCTGGCCGTTGGGCCCCTCGGTGACGGGCGTGACCGCCACCGGGCCTGTGGCATCGGCGCCGAGGGCCCACTGGATCTGATCGACGCCGTGCGCGCCCCAGTTGGTCATCTCGCCACCTGCGAAGTCACGCCATTGCATCCAGCTCGTCCACTGGCCGTTGTGGGGGCGGTCAGCCGCCTGATTGAGCCAGGCGCTCCAGTCGAGGCCGGTGGGGATCGGCTCCTCCGGCGGGAGCGGCACCGGCGTCGGAGAGGAGCTGCCGTAGTTCACCGCGCGAACTTCGAGGAGCTTTCCGAGCCCCCCGTTGCGGACGAACTCGCACGCCAGCCGGTTGATCTCCATGGAGCGCTGTTGCGTCCCCACCTGGACGACCCGGTCGTGCCTCCGGGCCGCTTTGACCAGCGCCCGCCCCTCCGCAACGTAGAGCGTCAGCGGCTTCTCGGCGTAGACATCTTTGCCGGCCTGACAGGCATGGATGCAGGGCAGGACTCGCTGAAACTCCCCCGTTCCGACGATCACCGCATCGATGTCGGCGCGGTCGAGGATCCGCCGGTAGTCGACGTACACCGGCCAAGCCGCCCCCTTCTTCTCCCGGAAGGCATGCGCCCGCGGCACGTTGACATCGCACAGCGCTACGATGTCGGCTCCCTCCGGCAGTTGCTCGAGGAGGAGCGAAGCGCGGCCGCCGACGCCGATGGCGCCGACGCGGAGCTTTTCGTTGGGCCCCGGGGCCGATCGCCCCACGCGGGGGAGAAGGGCGACGCCGGCAGCAGCCCCTGCCCCGAGGAGCAGAGTCCGCCGATCAACGCCGAGCCGACGGGCAATCCGGGTCACTTCGTCCCCTCCTGAATGAACACGAAGCCACCCTTCTTGTTCCCGATCACGATGTCGGGCCGCTTGTCACCATTGAGATCGCCAACGGCCAGCTGCGTCCCCACGCCGGAGGCGTCGTCGATCTTGTGCGCCGTCCACGAGACCTTCTTGTCGGCGTCGCGGTGGAGTTTGAACCAATAGAGGTAAGGGCTGCCGGCCGGATCGGGATCCCCCTGCGGCCCGTGGGCCCAGAACCGCTTGCCGGTGACGATGTCCTTGAGCCCGTCGCCGTCGATGTCGACGACGCCCACGGAGTGGAGCTGCGAGAACTGCACCCCTTCGAGCGACTCCTCCGCCTTGTCGGAGAGGATGCGGTGCTCGACGAAGTCGATCCCGCCGTCCTTCTTCACGCTCTCGAACCACGACAGCCCGTAACCGTGGCCGGCGAGGCTCGTGATCACGTCGAGATCACCGTCGGCGTCGACGTCGTAGGTGTGCATCTGGGCGCCGCCGGTGCCGAAGGCGAACGGGTGCTTCGTCCAGGCCGGGGGCGTGCTTCCGGCCGCCACCGGGGCCGGTTGCTCCCACCACCCGCCGGCCATGAGGAGATCGGGGCGGCCGTCGCCGTTGACGTCACCGACGCCGAGCCCGTGCTGAT
>CANGGC010000243.1 GCA_947453125.1 Planctomycetaceae bacterium
AACGCCATCAAGATTCTCGCCGCCTTCCTCGATGCGCTCCCGAAGGACAGCCACTCCCCCGAAACGACCGACGGCCGGGAGGGCTTCGTCCATCCGTATTCAATCACCGGCGGCGTCGCCTCCGCCGAGGCCCGGCTGATCCTCCGCGACTTCGAGGAGAGTGGCCTCGAGGCCCACGCAGCTCTCCTCGAATCGATCGCCGCGCCGCTCCGTCAGGCGCATCCAAAGGCTCGGATCGACGTCACGATCACCGAGCAATACCGCAACATGCGGGCAGGAATCGCGCGCGAGCCGCGGGCGCTGAATCTCGCCCTCGAGGCGCTGCGGCAGACGGGCATCGAGCCGAAGCAGACACCGATCCGCGGCGGCACCGACGGCTCGCTCCTCACCCTCCTCGGCCTTCCCACCCCGAACCTTTCCGCCGGCGAGCACAATCCCCACTCGCCGCTCGAATGGACCTGCCTCGAAGAGATGGACGCGGCGGTCGAGGTGCTCGTGAAGCTCGCGGCCCTGTGGGGGCGGGAACAAGCCGCCGCGGCGGGGCAGGGGGGAGGCTGACATGACGACAGCTTCACACCCCCGCGACGATCGCGCGACCCCCTCGGCCGCCGGTGACCTCGCAAAACCCGCGCGCGTCGAATCGCTCGATATCTACCGCGGCTTCGTCATGCTCCTGATGATGGCGGAGGTGCTCCACCTCGGAAAGGTGGCGGCAGCCTTCCCCGATTCGCCGCTGCTCTCGTTTCTCGCCTGGCACCAGCATCATGTCGACTGGCGCGGCTGCACGCTCCACGACCTCATTCAGCCGTCGTTCACGTTTCTCGTCGGCGCGGCGCTCCCCTTCTCGCTCGCTGCCCGGCGGGCCCGTGGCCAGTCGACCGGCACGATGACGGCCCATGCCCTGTGGCGGGCCTTTTTGCTTGTCGCGCTCGGGATCTTCCTCCGCTCGACCGGCAAGCCGATGACCAACTTCACCTTCGAAGACACCCTCACCCAGATCGGCCTCGGCTATCCGTTGTTGTTTCTCCTCGGCTTGCGACCCCCGAAGGTCGCCTGGTGGGCCCTAGGGGCGATTCTCCTTGGCGTGTGGGGGGCGTGGGCGTTCTATCCCGTTGCCGAGCCGTGGGCGAAGAACGCCAACCTCGGCAGCGACTTCGACCGCTGGTTTCTCAATCTCTTCCCCCGGGCCGAGCCATTCGTAGAGAACCGGGGCGGCTATCTCACCCTCTCCTTCATCCCCACGCTCGCCACCGCGATCCTCGGGTTGATTGCCGGCCGCTGGCTCGCGGAGGGGGCCCCGGTGCGACGGTATCTCCTCGCCGGCGCCGCAGCCCTCGGCGCCGGGCTCGTCCTTGATTCGAGCGGCCTCTGCCCGAGCGTGAAGCGGATCTGGACGCCGGCCTGGGTGCTCGTGAGCGGCGGGTGGTGTTTCTGGCTCCTCGCTGCCTTCCACTGGGGTGTTGACGTCCGGGGCTGGAAGCGCTGGGCGTGGCCGCTTGCGGTCATCGGCACGAACTCAATCGCCGCCTATCTTGTGTCCCATCTCTGGGAGGGCTTCATCGAGCGCGCCCTCGTCACCCACCTGGGCGCCGGCACATTTCAAAGTCTCGGCGCCGGCTTCGAGCCGCTGCTGAAGGGCGCCGCGATCCTCTTCGTCCTCTGGCTGTTCCTCGCCTGGATGGAGCGCCGGAAGATCTTTTTGAGGGTGTGATGTAGCTCGTAACGCCGCAGTGCCGCGTGAAAGGGATTCCTCGATGTTTATCGCCTTGCGAGTGCGCAACCGGTTCACGACCCTGTGCGGAGTGATTGCCTGCCTGGCGACTCTAGGCTCAGGTCCCGCACGGAGCGCCACCGCCCAAAACCTGGCCGAAACGCTCCTCGCCGAGCCGCGGGATCGGCTCCTCGCTGACGTGGCGACCAGCGGCGACGCCCGCCGCGGCGCCCTCGTCTTCCACGCCGCGCATCTGGCCTGTCTCAAGTGCCATGTCGCCGGCACGGGGCAAGCCCCTCTGGGGCCCAACTTGGCGAAAATGCCCGAAGGAGTGGAGGGAGCAGCGCTCCGCAGCCATCTCGTCGAATCGCTCCTCGAGCCCTCGAAGATCGTGCATCCGGAGTATCGGGGCGTGACGGTCGTCGATCATGACGGCCGGAGTGCCACCGGGCTTGTCGTCCGCGAGACCGCGACGGAGCTTGTGCTGCGCGACGCCGCGTCACCGGGCACTGAGATCGTCGTCGACAAGTCCACGATCGATGAGCAGAGCGAATCGCCCGTGTCGCTGATGCCGGCGGGGCTTGCCAACCTTCTCACGGGCCGGGTGCAGTTTTTGGATCTCGTGTCGTACCTCGAAGCGGTGGCCAGCGGGGGAGCTTCCGCGGCAGCGACGCTCGAGCCCGATCCGGCGCTCCTCGCCCGGTCGGCGCCGCCGGCCTACGAGCAGGAGATCGACCATGCCGGGTTTGTTGTCGAATGGGGCGATTCCGAAGCTGCCCGCGGAGCGCTCGAGCGCGGCGCGGCGATTTATGGACGCGTCTGCGCGAATTGCCACGGCACCCTCGAAGCCCCCGGCTCGCTCCCGACCGCCCCTCGGTTTGCCAGCCACACGTTCAAAAGCGGCGCCGATCCCCTGTCGCTCTACCGGACGCTCACCGTCGGCGCTGGCCAAATGGTGCCTCAAGGCTGGATGGTGCCGAGCCAGAAGTACGACGTCATCCACTACCTCCGCGAGACGTTCTTGAAGGGGCACAACGACAAGGCCCACGTCGCGATCACCCCCGACTATCTCGCCGCCCTCCCCAAGGGGACCAGCCGCGGCCCGGCCCCGTCGGCGACCGATCCCTGGCGGCTCCACGACTACGGGCCGTTCCTCGCCGCCACGATCGAAGTCGGCCGCGACCATGGGGGGATCGTGCGAAAGGGATTTTCGGTCCGGCTCGATCCGGGCGGGGAGGGGATCGGCCGCGGGCGGGCATTTGCGATCCACGACCTCGACACGCTCCGCCTCGCCGGCGTCTGGACAGGGGACGGCTTCATCGATTGGGAGGGGATCAATTTTGACGGCCGCCATGGCGCCCATCCGCACACGGTCGGCGCCGTGCACTGGTTTCAGCCGGAGGGCCCCGGCTGGGCCGATCCGGCGACCGGCTCCTTCGACGATCCGCGCGGGATCGGCCGCGACGGCCGCCCCTATGGACCGATCCCGTGGGCCCGGATGCGGAGCGTGCATCATGCCGGCGACACGATCCTCCTCGACTACCGGGTCGGCGACGCTCCGATTCTGGAAACGGTGCGGCTCGAGCCGGTGTCAGTGGCGGCAGCCGACGGCAGCGCATTGCCGGTGATCACCCGGTCGTTTTCATTCGGCCCCCGTTCGACGCCCCTCACGGCTCGGCTCGCCCCCGACACCATCGCGGCGGCGATCGTCGCCCCGGCTGGCGGCCGCGGGCCGATCGGCACGGTGCGACTGATCATGCGCGACGGCTTTCAGGTCCTCGACATCCCGGCCGGCGACGATTCGCTCGATCTGACGGTGGCGATGACAGCCGGCCCGGCGGCCGGGCTCGCGGTCTCGATTGACGCGATGCCGCCGATCGAGCCGGCCTTCACGACCATCGGCCAGCCATCGCGGCCGCTCTGGCCGCAACTGCTCGAGACGCGGATCGAGCGCGGCGACGACGACGATCCGCTCGCAGTCGATCGTCTCGTACCCCCGAATCAAAACCCCTGGAACGCACAGCTGCGGCTCTCCGGCCTCGACTTTCTTGGGCGCGACGGCAACACCGCCGCCGTCTGCACCTGGGATGGCGATGTCTGGCGGGTGTCGGGGCTGCTCGATCCGGAGGGACTTTTGAATTGGAAGCGGATTGCCTCGGGACTCTTTCAGCCGCTGGGGCTGAAAGTGATCGGCGGGGCGATCCACGTCGGCTGCCGCGACCGAATCGTCAGACTCGTTGACCTCGACGACGACGGGCAGATCGATCGCTACGACACGGTCAACGACGATCACCAGGTGACCGAGCATTTCCATGAGTTTGCGATGGGCCTCGAGACCGACGCCGCCGGCAATCTCTATTACGCGAAGAGCGCCCGCCACGCCCTTCCCGCCGTCGTGCCCCACCATGGCACGCTCCTGAAAGTCTCGCCCGACGGGTCGACGACGGAGATCGTGGCTCGCGGCTTCCGGGCGGCCAATGGCGTGTGCGTCGAGCCCGACGGAACGTTTTGGGTGACCGATCAGGAGGGGCACTGGAATCCGAAGAACCGGATCAACCATGTCCGCTCGGGCGGCTTCTACGGCAACATGTTCGGCTATCACGACATCACCGACGCCCGTGACGAGGCGATGGAGCCACCGGCGATCTGGATCACGAACGCCTTCGATCGCTCGCCGGCCGAATTGCTCCGCGTGCCTGCCGACACCTGGTCGCCACTGGCCGGGCATCTCCTCGAGCTTTCCTACGGGGAGGGCCGCGTCCATCTGGTGCTCACCGAGCCGGTGGCAGACCCGCGTGATCCTGCAAAGCGTGTTCTCCAAGGGGGAATGCTCGCCCTGCCGATCCCCGATCTGCCGACAGGCGTGATGCGTGGCCGGTTCAACCCCAGCGACGGCCAGCTCTATGCCTGCGGCCTGTTTGCCTGGGCGGGCAACCGCACCGAGCCGGGGGGCCTGTTCCGGCTCCGTCGCACCGAGAAGCCGCTCGTCGTCCCGACGCAGCTTCACGCAGAGCCTGGCAAGCTCGTTCTCACCTTCCCGAAGAAGCTCAACCGTGAAACCGCGACCGACACCGGCAACTTCCAGGTGAAGACGTGGACGATCCGCCGCTCGGCCGACTACGGCTCGCCGCACCTCGACGAGCGCGACCGCGCGGTGACCGCCGCCACGCTCTCCGCCGACGGCACGATGCTCACGCTCGACATCGAAGCCTTCGGCCCGACACGGTGCTACAGCCTCACGTGGGACGTCGATGCCGCCGACGGCTCCGCCGTCACGGGGACGATCCATGGGACAGTACAGTAAACGTGACGACTGACCGCAATTCGCAGGGATTCACGCTTGGGATTCACACCCAGGCCGTGGCCCGGGCGTCGGCGAGGAAGGCGTCGACTTCGGCGTCGGTCGTCGCCCACGAACACATGAACCGGCAGCCGCCGGCGCCGATGAAGTCGTAGAACTTCCAGCCCTTCGCCCGCAGGGCAGCCGCGTACGCCGGGGCGAGCTT
>CANGGC010000244.1 GCA_947453125.1 Planctomycetaceae bacterium
GATGCCCGACAGGGAGATGAAGCCGACCATGCTCGCAACGGTGAGTGACTGGCCGGTGATCACGATCGCCGCCACCGAGCCGATTGCCGCCATCGGTAGGGCCGCGAGCACCTGGAGGGCGAGATTCGTCGATCGGAAGAGCGTGGTGAGGGCGAGGAACATGCCCAAGAGCGACACGAGGCTTAAAAAACCGATCATCCTCGTCGCCTGGCGCTGGCTCTCGAACTGGCCGCCGTATTCGAGAAAATATCCCGCGGGAAGCTCGGCCTGGATCGGGGCGAGCCGGGCCTGAATGTCGAGGACGACGCCGTTGAGATCGCGGCCCGCCGTGTTGCACTGGAGGATGATCCGGCGGCGGACGTTTTCGCGATTGATCGTGTTGGGGCCGCTCCCTTCGACGATGTCGGCCACCGTCTCCAGCGGCACCCTCCCCCCTCCCGCGAGATTGATGGAGAGGCGGCGGAGGGCATCGATGTCGACCCGATAGGGATCGTCGAGCCGCACGACGAGATCGAACTTGCGCTCCCCCTGCACGATCTCCGACACCGTTCTTCCGTTCATCGCCGTCTCGATAAATCCGTTGATCTCGTCGGCAGTCAGGCCGAACTGCATGAGCTTGTCGCGCTTGAGCCTGATCTGGAGCTGGGGGATCTCGACCTGCTGCTCGACCATGAGGTCCTTGACGCCGCTCACGTCTGCGATGGCGGCCTTCATCTTCTCGGCGGTGCGGCGGAGAAGACCGAGATCGTCGCCATAGAGCTTGATCCCCACCTGGGCCTTCACCCCCGAGAGCATGTGGCTGATGAGGTGCGAGAGCGGCTGCTCCACCGACACGACGACGCCGGGAACCTGCGTCAGCTCCTCGCGGAGCTCCTCGAGCACCTCCTCGCGGCCGCGACCGGAATCGGGATCGAAGCTGATGATGATCTCGGAGGCATTCACCCCTTCGGCATGCTCATCGAGCTCGGCGCGGCCCGTGCGGCGACCGAAGTTGAGCACCCCCTTCACCGTCTTGATCCGCTCGTCCACCATCCCGGCGATGGCGCTGGACGTTTCGAGCGACGTGCCGGGGGGAAGAAGGACGTTGACCTGGACGCATCCCTCGTTGAAGGGCGGGAGGAAATCGCGGCCGAGTTGCGTGACGACGCCGATGCTCACGGCCACCGCCGCCGCCACCGTCACGAGGATCGGGGCCGGGTAGCGGACGCTCGTGCGGATGGCCCAACCGGCGAGAGCCTTGAGCATTCGCAGCAGGAGGCCATCCTTGTCATGATCCATGAACTTGGCCCCCGGAAGGAGCCAGTACGAGAGCACGGGGGTGACGGTCAACGACACCAGGAGCGAGGCCAGAATGGAGACGATGTAGGCGATGCCCAAGGGGGTGAAGAGCTTTCCTTCCATCCCTTCCAGGGCGAACAGCGGCACGAACACGAGGACGACGAGGATCGTGCTGAAGACGATGGAGTTGCGGACCTCGCTGCTCGCCTCATACACCACCCGCAGCGCCGATTTTGGCTCCGGTAGGCGACCGTTTTCGCGGAGGCGGCGGAAGATGTTCTCGACGTCGACGATCGCGTCGTCGACGAGCTCGCCGATCGCCACAGCCAGGCCCCCCAGGGTCATCGTGTTGATCGACATCCCCAGCCATTTGAAGACCAGCCCCGTGATCACGATCGAGAGGGGGATGGCGGTGAGCGTGATGAAGGTGGTGCGGAAGTTGAGGAGGAAGAGAAAGAGCACGACGACCACGAGCACGCCGCCGTCGCGGAGGGCCTCGATGACGTTGCGGATGCTCAAGTCGATGAACGTCTTCTGTTGGTAGATCTCCGCATTGATGCGGACGTCTGCGGGGAGCGACGGGCGCAGTTCATCGAGCGCCCGGGAGATGTTGTCCGTCAGTCGCCGCGTGTCGGCCCCCGGCTGCTTGGAAATGACGAGCATGACGGCGGGAAGGCCGTTGACGGCGGCGTCGCCGCGCTTGACCTGGGCTGCCTCGGCGACGCGGGCCACCTGGCCGAGCACCACCGGTCGGTCGCCGGTCGCCTTGATGACCACCGACGTGAGGTCGTCGAGCGACTGGATGCGGCCGAGCGAGCGGACGAGCAGTTCGTTTCCCCCTTGATTCAGATAGCCACCGGTGGCGTTGGAATTGCTCGCCTGCACCGCCGCCTCCACCTCGGCGAGGCTGATGTCGTAGCGGAGGAGAAGCGACGGGTCGACGAGCACCTGGAACTGCTTCCTTCCCCCTCCCATCGTCACGACCTGCGCGACGCCGGGGATCGTCAACAGCCGCTGGCGGACGACCCAATCGGCCAGCGTGCGGACCTCGATCGGGGGCGTGGCCCCGGTGTCGCTTGTCATCCCCACGTGCATGATCTGCCCCATGATTGAGGAGATCGGGGCGAGCTGCGGCCGAATCCCCTTCGGCATCCGATCGAGGGCCAGCGCGATCTTCTCCGCCACGATCTGCCGGTCGACGTAGATGTCGGTGCCCCAGCCGAACTCGATTTGGATCACCGACAGGCCGACTCCGGACGAGCTGCGCACGGCCTGTACCCCCGTCGCGCCGTTGAGGACCGACTCGAGGGGAAACGTGATCAGCGTCTCGACCTCCTCAGGGGCCAGGCCGGGAGCTTCGGTGAGGATCGTGACGCGCGGCCGATTGAGATCGGGGAAGACGTCGATCGGCAGCCGGGAGAGTGTGACGCTGCCGTAGGCCATGACGGCGATCGCGAGAACGATCGTGAGCAGGCGGTAGCGGAGAGCGTTCTTGATGACAGCGTCGAGCATGGATCGCTTGGGATGGGGCGCTTGGAATCGTTCGTGGGAGGAGGTCGAGGGAGTCGCCGCACCGGCTTTTTGTCAGTGGTTGTGGCCGGCGTGCGGGTCGATCGCCCCGCCCGATTTGTTTTTCAGCGCTAGCTGGAGCTGCTGGGCGGCGGTCATGGCGATCGTGTCGCCGGGGAACAACGCGCCGTCGTTGGCGATCACGACCGTCTGCGGGTCGCGGTGCTCGACGTGGACGGCCTGCCGGTCGAGGTGGTCGCCGTTGACCCGGAAGACGTAGTTTTCGACGCCGTCCTGAGCCACCGCCCCGGTGGGGAGCACGATCCGATCGTCCCATGACTCCACCGGCACGCGGAGCTGCATCCGCTGACCGGGCTTGTAGCGCCATTCGACGAACCGGGCGCTCCCGTCGGCGGCACCGCGCTTGTCGCGGACGATCTCGTTCGGGAGGCGGACGTAAAAATGGAGCGCCCGCGACTCCGGGTCGATGCGGTTGGCGACGTAGTCGATCTCCAGGCCCTCCACCTTCTGCTCTGGCCCCCCCTTCGACTCGAGGATCGCGACAACCTTCCGGTCGTCGCCAGCGGCCCGGGTGATCTGCGGGATGTCCTGCTCGAAGGCCTCCCCCTCGACAAGCAGGCTCGCGTGATTGGTGAGGATGGCGAGCGTGTCGCCGGCGGTGACGTGCTGGCCACGTTCGACGGCGAGGTCTTGGAGAACGAGCGTGATCTCGGCGTTCGAGCCGGCGGGGGGCGTGGTCGCGGCCGGTGCCCGGACGACGATCTTCCCCAACAACGTCCGCTTCACGAGGATCTCGTCGACCTGGGATTCGGAGAGCCCGTGGAGCAGGAGGGCCTGACGCTCGGCAGTGCGGACGGCTTCGAGCTTCTGAAGCTCATACTTCCGCTCGAGGATCGTCTTGACCGCCACGATCCCCTCCGGGCCGATTCCCTCCAGGCGGCCGATCTCCCGACGGACGACATCGACCTCCTCGGTCGTTTTCAGGAGGTTGGCCTGGGCTTGGACAAGCTCCTCGTGGGTCAGCCGGATCTCGAAGAGGGGTTGATCCGGGGTCACGGCTTCCCCTTCGGTCGCGAAGATCTGGGTCACCGATCCGGTGATCGGCGCGATGATCGTGAGCTTCGATCTCCCGCGACGTTCGACCACGATCCCCGGCACGCCGATCGTCAGGTCGAATGTCGAAAGCGCGACCTCCCCTTCCCGCAGGCCGATGCTGCGGCGGGCCTGATCGCTTAAACTGAGTGAGTTTTCCTCGTCGTGGTCTTCGTGGTCGTGGTCGTCGTGATGGGCATCCCCATGCGCATGGCCCTCGCCTTGGGGCGCCGCCTCGGCCGCTCCAGCGGCAGCGGGGATGCCGCCGAGCATCCTGATGGCGCGATCGCGAAGAGGCTGGAAGCCTGGCCCGGGGGTGGCGCCCACGATCACCGCGACGATGAGCAGGCCCAGCGCCGTGAGGGAGAGGAGGCGAATGAGGAACGTTTGGGTGGGTGATGCGGCCATGGATGCGCCTGCGCAGGCTCGAGGTGATCTGGCCCGATGCGCTGCCGGCAGCGGCCTGCGGCGGCGTGCGGCCCAACGAGGGCGCGCGGTCGGGCGAAGCGGAAAGGACGCGCGGCCGGGCCGCGCGCGGCTTCAGATCAAGAGACGCTCGAAGAGCGCCGGCCGACCGGGTCGCGAATGGCGGTCTGGCGGAGGCTGTCCGCCCCTGCCCTGGGCGTTGGCGATCGCCGCTCCGTCGACGGCGGCCTGAATGCCTGATGCCAGCGGCGCCCAGAAAAGGATCGGCAGCGCCTCGGCCGACAGCGCCGCGCACTGACAACCGTGGCACGCGTCACAGTCAGTGCAGGCCTCGGAGGCGAAGAGCGTCGCGCGATCGACCTCGGCGCTGTGGCCGCTTGGATCGGTGGCTGGCTGGCTCGCCACGTCGTCGGGGAGGTGGTCGTGGCAACAAGCGTCAGCCGTCACCATCCCCACCGAGGGCGTCAACCCGTCACCGTGCCCGCCGAAGTGGCACGGGTGCAGACAGCATCCGAAGGTGAGGTGAATCACCGTCGCGACGGTCGTGATGATGCCGACAAGGGAACGCACGGGTGGCCTCTCTGAGCCCTCACTATCGTCCACGCTTCCGCCGCAACTCAAGCGCGAGGCAGCCAAAGGCAGCTCCCAGGCTTTTTTAAGGGCCATTTTCAGGAACGGGGCACAGCCCATACTGCCCGGCTCCCCAGGATCATTCGGGCCCTCCTTCGGATCGGGGGGCGATCGGGAAGAGCTCCACCGCGATCCCTCGCTTTTTTGGCCTCAGGCACGCACGAGTTCGAGCAGCCGCCGGCTGCCGATCGGCTCCTCGGTCAGCCAGGGGATGACGGCCACCCGTGGATTCGTGCGCTCCACC
>CANGGC010000245.1 GCA_947453125.1 Planctomycetaceae bacterium
ACGACCCGCTTCGGGTCGGGGAGCCGCTCGCCGTCGACGCGGATCTCCTGGCGGAGCGGATCGACCCGGGTGCCGAGTTGCGTGACTACCTGACGGTCGATCTCGACCCGCCCGGTCGTGATCAGTTCCTCGCAGTTCCGCCGGCTGCCGAGCCCGGCCGCCGCGAGCACCTTCTGGAGCCGCTCGAGGCCGTCATCCACCGAGACTGGGGCTTGGCGAAACCGGCCGCGGGGGGGAGTCTTGCGGGCCGGTTCGTGTCCGGCCTGGTCACCGGCTGGCGGGGAGCGGCGTGATGTGATCCGCGAGCCACGGCCGCGATTGGGCTCCCCTGAACGACGCGGCTGATGGGGCTGGGAGGGGGAGGGATCGGCGGGCAAGGGAAACTCCGGCGCGCGGGGGGAAAGGGGCCACTCGCACGGCGGACCCACCGCGGGATCATACACCGGACGTCGGGGGGCTGCGGGATTCGCCCGGCGGCCATGCCAGAGCCATGCCCCCGGAGGCAGTTCCCTTCTCGTCACTGCATCGGCGACCACCAGCGGGAGCGACGGACCTCGGAAACAGGCTCGTTGTAGTCGCGTGGGCGACTCCCATCCATGAGAGCCTCACGGAAGAGGGTGGAGCCGATGTCGTCCTGGGGATAGGGGTCGAAGCGGACGGCGCGACGTTGCTGTGTCCGGGCGTTGGTGCTGGTCTGCCAGGTCGGTTTTCCGAGCGAAGCGCAGCCCCCGGCCCACGGCATCGCGCTGACCATGGCCAGCACCGCAGCGGCGTTCGACAGGCCTCGCATCGTGGGCACCCTCGGGGGATCGACCTCCGGTCCGGTCGGGGGCGGGAGTGTAGGGCCGTCCCACGAAAGCGCCCTAGGGCGCTTTTCAGGGGGAATAATCTGCGGAAACCAGCGGAAAAGACGCGAATCGAAGCCTCCGTCGCCAATCCCGAAGGTCATCCGAGGGCGACATGGAGGAGCTTCGCCCCCCCGGCGTTGCCGACGCTCCGCACCGTCTGCGGGCCGATCTCCGCCGGGAGGAGGACGGTGCGTCCTGGCCCCAATTCCGGGAGTCCCCAGGCCTCGTCGAGCGCCACCCGGCCCCCCACGATGGCGAGGAGATGGCAGGCGTCATCCCCCCCCACGCTCCAGGCGGCGCCGGGGGTGACCTCGTCGAAAACGAAGTCATCGCAGGTCGCCAGCCGACGCACTCCGGGAGAGGAGGCCGAGGTGAGCGGGGTTGGATCGACCGGCCCGAAGTGGGAGACGGCCTCGAGGCCCGCCTCGAGATGGAGCGGCCGGGGCTTGCCGTCGGGCCCGGTGCGGTTCCAGTCGTGGAGTCGGTAGGTGACGTCGCTCGACTGCTGGATCTCGGCGACGACAAGCCCCGCGCCGATCGCATGCACCGTCCCGGCAGGGATAAAGATGCAGTCCCCGGCCTTCGGCTCGACCACATGGAGGACCTCCTCGCAGCGGCCCTCGCGGAGGGCGGCGGCGAGCGACTCGCGATCGACCCCGCCCTTCAGCCCCGCCCAGAGCCGGCTCCCCGGCGCCGCGTCGATCACATACCAGGCCTCGGTCTTCCCCTTGTCGGGAGGGTCGAGCCTCGCGGCACGGGCGTCGTCGGGGTGGACCTGAACGGAGAGATCGCGACAGGCATCGAGGAACTTGAAGAGGAGCGGGAATGACGTCAGCCCCGCGTGCCTGCCGAGGAGGGCCCGTCCGTGGTGCGTCACGAGATCGCCAAGGGTGCGGCCGGCAAGCGGCGCGGTGGCGACGACACTCTGGTCATCGCGCCGGTCGACCACTTCCCACGACTCGGCGAAATCGTCCCCTGGAGGAAGGTCACGACCGAGGAGCGACGCGAAGCGGCGGCCACCCCAGAGGTAGCGGCGATAGATTGGGGTGAAGAGCAGTGGGGACAACACGGCAGGGGACGCTCCTTGACTTGGAGACTTGGACAGGGGGCGGCGATGCCGCGGCACGATCAGGAAGGGGCGTAGGCCTCGAGGAGGCGTCCGATCCAGAAACAGCAGACGCTCGCCAAGAGCATGACGAGCATCTGCCCGAGGGAGATGGCGTGCTGGAGCTCGAGGACGATCGCCAGGGCCGGGAGCGTCAGCCCGGCGAACTGGCCGAGACGGCCGCACGTGCGGATCAGGTCAGCCATGGGTGGATCGGCAGCAGAGGGCACCGGGGGGCGACCACCGACAAGGGTGTCGGCCACCACCGGAGGGGCTCACCGCGGCTGGGCCGGCCGGGCGAACTCCCACGAGCCTGCCCCGACCGCCTCGCAGCGGCAGGAGAAATGTGGCAGGTGCTCGCTCACCCGACAAGACTCATAGCGATCGAGGTTGTCTCCTGTGAGGCCGCAGAGGCGGACCAGTCCCCCTTCCCGCAGCATCAGCCGGGCGAGCACTTCGAGCCCTTCGAGGAGTCGGTCGTCGATCTGCTCGACCCCGTCGAGCTCCACGACCATCCGGCTCGTGCCATGCTCCCGGGCGACGTTCCAGAGTGCGTGGCCGAGGTCCCCTCCCCGTCGCGGGGCATCTGCCTCGGGGGGGAAGAGCTTCACGAACAGCCATTCCGGGCCCCGTTCGACGCCGACGTCGTAGCGATCGATGAGTTGGTTCATGGCAAGAGCCTTCCGTGGTGTGGCCGTGGTGATCCCCCCCCTAACCCCGTCCAGGCTGTGGCCCATGCCTGGACAGGGAATACTACGGGGGGAGGCAAGGCCTTCCGGCCCTGATCGCGGTCCACGACCCCGCACCTTGCCGAAACCCTGCCGCTGGCGATACTTCCGACAGGTTTCCCCGGTTTTTTGTTTCCAGTTTTCCCGTTTTCTTTGGAGGACACGCATGGGTCGGCACGGCGCGGTGACGTTCAAGGGCAATCCGCTCACGCTCGTGGGCGAGGAGGTCAAGGTCGGGGCTGCGGCGCCCGAGTTCACCCTCACCGGTGACGCGATGCAGGACATCCGCAAGGCTGATCTCCTCGGCAAGCCGACGATCATCAGCGTCGTCCCCTCGCTCGACACGCCCGTCTGCCAGGTGCAGACGAAGAAGTTCAACGAGAGCCTCGGGAGCTTGGGCGACAAGATCAACGCCCTCACGGTGAGCCTCGATCTCCCCTTCGCGATGAAGCGATTCTGCGGCGCCGAGTCGATCACGGCGATGAAGGTCGGGAGCGACTACAAGGACCGCGAGTTCGGCAAGGCCTACGGCCTCCTCATTGACGAGCTCAAGATTCTCGCTCGCGCCGTCTACGTCCTCGACGCCAAGGGGCACGTCGTCTACGGCGAGCTCGTCAAGGAAGTGGCCAGCGAGCCGAACTACGACGCCGCCATGGCAGCGCTCGAGAAGCTCGTCTGATCGAGATCAGTTCTTTCGCAAAGAGAACGGCCGGCCGAACGATTCGGCCGGCCGTTTTTTTCGTTCTTGCCGGACCAACCGCTCGGCATCACTTCGAGAGCAGCCCCTCGATCGCGGTCTTGGCCGCGGCGAGCGCATCGGCGAGTTTGTCGACGAGCTTGCCGCCGGCTTGGGCGAGGTCAGGCTTGCCTCCCCCCTTCCCACCGACGATTCCCGCGGGCTCGCGGATCCAGGTGCCTGCCGACAGGCCCCGTTCCTCGAGCTCGCGGCTAATGCCGGCGACGAGGGTCACCTTCTCCCCGTCGGCCGAGCCGAGGAAGACCGCCACCGGGCTCGCCTTGCGGCGGAGCTGGTCGATGCACTGCCGCATCGCCGCCACGTCGGCACCGCCGGCATTGACGACGACGATCCGGGTGTCGCCGACGGTCGTGGCCCCAGCGAGAAGATCGTCGACGGCGAGCGTGGCCGCGGCGGCGACAGGCTTTGCCTTCTTGAGATCCTTGATCTCTTTGGCAAGGGCGGCGAGCCGCGTCGGGAGCTCCGCCGCCGGGACGCGAAGGGTGCCGGCTGCCTCGGCGAGCGTCGCTTCGGCATGGCGGAAGCGTTCGAGGGCCTTGAGCCCCGTGATCGCGCTGACGCGGCGGGTGCCGGCGGAGACGCTCTCCTCGCCGGTGATCCGCACCTGGCCGATCTGGCCGCTGTTGCTGACGTGCGTGCCGCCGCAGAGCTCGCGGCTCACCTCACCAACAGACACCATCCGGACGACGTCGGGGTATTTCTCCCCGAAGAGCATCATCGCCCCCTCATGGCGGGCGTCGGCGAGCGGCAGGAGCCGTGCACCGACCGGGACGGCGGCGAGGACGTTGCGGTTGACCATCGACTCGATCAAGTCGAGCGTTTCGCGGCCGACGGCGCTTCCGTGGGAGAAGTCGAAGCGAAGCATGTCGGCATCGACCTTCGAGCCCTGCTGGACGGCGTGGCGGCCGAGGTGGTGCTGGAGGGCAGCGTGGATCAGGTGCGTGGCGGAGTGGGCCCGGCGGATCGCCGCACGCCGGTCTTCGTCGACGCTCGCGGAAACGGTCGCCCCGAGATCGAGCGTGCCGCTGCGGAGGTGGCCGACATGGAGCATGAAGCCCCCCTCGCGCTGCGTGTCGAGAATCTCGAAGCGCCCCGCGCCGGTCCCCTGCCACTCGAGCCAGCCGATGTCGCCGACCTGCCCGCCCGATTCGCCGTAGAACGGCGTCCGGTCGAGGACGATGGTCACAGGCGCCGGGGAATCGTCGGCGGAGAGGGCGTCGCAGAGCTGACCGCGGGCGATGATCCCGAGCACCTTCCCTTCGGCGGAAAGCGTGTCGTAGCCGAGGAACTCGGAGCCGTGCATTGTTTTCTTGAGCGCGTCGAGTGGGCCCGAGGTGAACACCTCCACCCGGTTGCCGGCGCCCGACACCTTGCCGTGCTCGTCCATCGCGGCGCGGAAGCCATCCCAGTCGAAGCCGATGTTCCGCTCGGCGGCCAGCGTCTCGAGAAGCTCCGGGGGGAAGCCGTAGGTGGTGTAGAGGTCAGCTGCATCGGCACCTCCCACCGTTGGCGTGCCGGAGGACCCGAGGCCCGCAAACAGCGTCTTGATCCGCTGAAGGCCGTCGTCGATCGTCGTCATGAACGACTCTTCCTCGCGCTTGATCACCGTGGCAACGCGTTCGACGCTCTCGGCGAGCTCCGGGTAGGGGCGGGCCATGAGGCTCGCGACCATTCCCGGGAGCTTGTGGAGGAACGGCTCCTTGATCCCCATCTGCCGGCCGTCGAGAACGGCGCGGCGGAGGAGACGCTTGACGACG
>CANGGC010000246.1 GCA_947453125.1 Planctomycetaceae bacterium
AGCGGTGGGACCATGAACGACGTTTGCGGATCGGTCCGCCCGGCTGCATCGACCTTGAGCACCTCCAGACGCGTTCGGCCCCCTTCGGCTGGCTCCGCCACGGCCATCCAGCGCCGGTCGAGGGTCGTCACGGCGCGGCGGTCAGCCACCACCGTGGCGATCATCTTCTGCGGAGCGCGTTCGGGAAGCTCGAAGGTGCGGAGCTGGTTGTCGGCACCGGCGACGACGAGCCGCCCGCCGGGCCGACCTGTGTTGGGGACGACGTCGAAGGCCGTCACCGGCATCGGCGTCTCGACGACACCCCGGAGCGTTCCGTCGGTGGCGGCGGCGAGGCGGATCATGCCGTCGGCCGAAGCCGAGACGAGCGTCGTGCCATCCCCCGGGAAGCCGAGTGCCGTGATCCGTTCCGCATGCCCGGCGAACTCGCGTCCCGCAGCCCCCGTGGCGGCATCCCACGTCTTCACGACAGCACCGGCAGCGGTCGCCACGAGCCTGCCGTCGGGCGTGACGGCCATCACCGGGGTCGGCCCGCCGGCAGTTCCCTGCCAGGCCTTCACATCACGCGGCCGGCGCCACAGCTTCACCTCGCGAAAGCCCCCCGACGCGAGCGTGTCGCCGGAGGGATCGAAGGCGAGGGCGCCGATGACGTCGCGATGAGCCACACCGGTGCCGGCCCGCGAGTCAACAAACTCGGTCACGAGCCCACCGGTGGCGACATGATGGAGCCGGAGCCGGTTGGCGACAGCCGAAGCCACCGTCTGGCCATCGGGGGCGAGGGCCACAGCGAGGGCGGGATTGAATCCGGCCGGCATCGGCTGCCAGCGTGTCGGCACCGGCGCCCCGCCGGCGCCTGCGACCCGCGCGCCCTGATCGATCCACAACCGCAAGAGCCCGAGTTCCGCGGGCGTCAGCGCCACCGCGGCGACATCATTCCCGGCCGGTGGCATGATCGGCTCACGACGATGGGCGGCGAGCGTGAGGAGCAGGCTCTCATCCCCCTTCTCCGGCACGATCGCGGGGCCGGTGTCGCCGCCGGCGAGGATCTCGGCCCGCGTCTCCAGAACCAGATCCCCCTGCCGCTCCGAACGGCTGTGGCAGGCGAGGCAATTCCGCCGCAGGATCGGGAGGATGTCCTGTTCGAACATCACCGGCTCCTTCCGCTTCACCGCTTCGACCGCGATCGGCTCGGCCCGCGCCGGGCCGCCAACGAGCGTCGCCAGGACGAGGAGCAGAGCCAAAAGCAAACGGGGCACAGGGGCTGACATCGGCATCGACTCCAGGTTCACTGCTCCTGCAACGACAGGGGCGGCGCGGGGCGGTGGATCACTTCGGGGGGGCCGGATCAGTGGGTTCGACGACGAACACCACCGGGCGCTCGAAGGAAAGCTGTTGACCGTTGAAGCTCAGGCTGAATCGCAGCGGAACACGATGTTCGCCGGGCAACGCCGTCGGCGGCAGCGTGATGACGAGTTTTCCGTCGGCCATCGCACTCTGAAGGTTCAGCGATGCCTGCGGAAAACCGCCGGCGGTCGAGGGGGGCTGGCACTGGACGGAAACGTCACCGGTGAATCCGAACTGACGCTCGACCCGAAACGGCACCTCCACCATTCCCCCCGCCTTCACGGCGACACGTTCCGGGAGATTGCCAACCTGGAGTGGATGATCGGCGATCTTGATGATGACCGGCGGCGAGGGAATGTTGACGTTGATGCCGCGGGGCGCCGACTGCGACTGCACCTGCTGCGACTTCTGATCGAGGCGTTGCTTCTCCTGCTGGGCCAACTGCGAGAGCTTCTGCGCCTCGCGTGCCCCCTCCTCCATCCGCTGCTTCATCTCCTCGGCAGCCGTCCGCTTGACGACCGACTCCTCGTGCTTCGCCGTCGCCGCCACCATCGCCTCGGCGGCGAGCTTCCCCTTGGCCGTCGCCTCATCGAGCATCTGGCGGGCCTTGACCACCTCGGCTTGGAGGGCCACATCGGCCGGCGCCCCCTCCGACCGCTTCGTCGCCGCGGCGAGCGTCTGATTCGCCGCGGTGACCGCCGTGGACGCCTGGCTTGCCGCCTGCCCGGCAGCCACGGCCGCCTGATTGAGCGTGTTCGCCTCGGCTCCGGCAGTGGCAAAGGCGGTGGCCGCCGCCTGGGCCTCCTGCTGCGCTTTTTGCCCCGCAGCCTGCGTCTCGCTGACCACGGTCGCAAACGCGTCGGCCTTCCCCTTTGCCTTCGTGGCCGCCTCGGGGTTGCGCGCGTATTGAAGCCCCTGCATCGATCCCGCGAGGATGAAGGAATAGGTCCCCGGCGGGATCGTCGCCGGAGGGCGCAGCTCGAAGTCACCGGCATTGCCGCCGCCGATCGCCACCTGCGGCAGATTCATGCCGGGGGGCAATCCGAGGACAAACCCGGTGATCGCCGCGGTGGCTCCCTCAGCACGGGTCGCCGTCCAGGGAACCTTCACGACCGCGCCCCGGCAGGTCTCGATCGGCTTTCCATCGCCGAGCCCGAGGGCCACGCTCGCCGTCTCGTCAGCCGACACGCTCACCATGATCCGCTCGATGAGGCGGGCCCGGACGCTCTGCCCCTGTCCATCCGGCTGCACGAACGGAAGCGTATCGAGGGCCATGCCGTATCGGGCGTCGCGGGCGACCGGCTGCCCGGCGATCGTGGCCCGGCCACTGACAGCCAGCGCCCCCTGGACAGGCGCCGCACCGGCGTCTGCCGAGAGGGTGAGATAGCCGACGGAACTCCCCGGCCCGATGACGATCTCCGCCGCGGTCACCCCTGCCGGCAGACCGGTCGCCGCCACCGTCACCTCGCCGTCAAAACCGTCGAGCCGGGCGATGACGACGCGCACCATCTCCCGCCCCCCTTTGCGCAGCAGGAGCGCGCCCGACGTGTCGACCGGCACGGCCACGAGCCTGAAGTCGGGCTGTGGCGGACGGACGACGAGCCGGTAGACAAGGCGCGGATCATCACGGACCTGCGAGCGGCTCTCGCGGAGGAGGAGCCGGTAGGTGCCGTCGGCCGGCGCCGTGAACAACAGCGCCGGATCGAAGCTCCGCTGGTCGAACTCCCGCCCGCCGTGACGCCTCGTCATGTCGTTCATGCCGGTCACCTGACCGGCATCGTCGACGTTCGCCACGACCGTCACCTTCGGCTCCGTGGCTCCCTCGGCCGGTGGCTCGACCCGCTGGATGACGAGCGCCGGATCGACCGGGGAGCCGAGCCGGTGCGACCAGACCTCGATCCACAGCCGGTCATCCTTCTTCGCCTCGAACGAATACCAATCGACATCGCGCCGCGGATGAAATCTCCCCGCCACCTCGCACGGCAGCGAAAGTGGCTGGGCGCTTGCGGGCCGGTCGTTGCCATCGGCCTCGCGGACGGGCGCCTGAGTGGCCACCGACAGGAGGAGGGGATTCGAGGGACCGCCCGGTCCATCGACCTTCACGCCGACACCATCGACCGCGAACTGCCCCGGCTCGAGCCGACCGTCGAAGCGGATCCCGCTGGCGCTGTCGGCCGGGAGAGCGACCCGCATTCGCAGCTCCTCGAGGGGCGCGCCGTCGAGTGTCATTGTCGACGGCTGCCCCCCCGGAAGATCACGGCCGAGCAGAAGGACCTCCTCGTTCGACCCGGGCAGCGCCGCGGCGGGGAAGATGGCGGCCAGCCAGGGGGCGGTGGTGAGCACCAGCCGGTAGGGATGATCTCCGCCTCCCCCGTGGATCTCATCCCGAACCTCGAGGACGTAGCGCCCATCGACTGGGAACGTGATGCCGAGCACGGCGTCGGCACCACCGTCAGCGCGGGCCGCAGCGACGATCCTCCCGTCCGGAGCGGCGATCGAGACGACCGGCCGGGCCCGCGAATCGATCTGTCTGGCGAGCACCCGGATCGTGAGTCGCTCTCCCCCCTTGGCATCGATGGTAAAGCGATCGACATCACCGGCCGGATTGAAGGCGCCGTCGATGATCCCCGGCAGCGGGACGGCGCGCGGCTCGTCATCGGGCCGATCGGGCTCCGGCCCCGACAGCACCGCGAGGGGATCGACAAAGAATGTCCTGGCCGGCGACAAGCCGTAGCGCCCGACGACGCGCACGCTGTGCGCACCGGCTGGAACGTCGGCAGCCACGGTGACATCGAACTGGTTTTCCACCACCCCAGGCCCGTTGCCGTAGGGGGGGCGATCGAAGGGGCCGGGCTCTGCCAGATGCGGCTTCGCCGAGATTCCCGGATGGGAGAACCTCAGCTCGGCAAGGTCGTCGAGATCGACGCCGTGAAGCGTCATCGTGAACGTCGTGCCAGCGGGGCCACCGGCCGGGAGAATCGCATCGAGACGGGCGGACGGCAACTGTGCTGCTGCCGGGCCTCCCGCGAGCATGCCGGCAAGGATGGCGACGACACCAGGAATGAGGCCCGCCACGGAGCGTCGTGGCCTGTGGCTCGGCAGCAGGCGACGAGGACCCGCCAAGACAGAACGCATCACTCTCCCCCTTCCCACGGCCCGGCGGCCAGCAGCACCGATCACCATACAAACTGGAATTCCTTGGCGTTGAGCACCGCCCAGAGGATGTCCTCCCACGCCTGCTGGCGGTTGTCGGCCCCCTCGAGATGCCCGCGGACTTTTCCGCGCTCAGCCGACGTCGGATGGCGGGCGAAGGCACGGAGGTAGAGCTCGTCGATCAGCTCGTCGAGCGATCGGGCCTCGTCCTTGGCGAATGTCGCCGGCAGGGCCTTGCCCCCCTGGAGCCTCCCCTGCACCTCCTGCGAATTGAGGAGGTGGAGCGACTGGGCGAGATTCGCCTCGGGGTTCCGCTCGCACTCGCAGGCGCTCGAGGCCTCCGGCTTACCGAACACTTTCAGAAAGTAGGTGTCGAATCCGTTGTCAGGCAACTGCACCGCGCGTGTCCCGTCAGGGAGGCCATTGAACGTGGCTGGGACGCCGACAGCGCTGTTGATCGCGTCGAAGAGGATCTCGGCGGTGAGGCGACGTGGCTGGAAGCTCGAAAAATTTTGTCGATCGAGGCGGTTGTCGTCCGTCGCCTCCGACGAGAGCTGGTAGGCCGATGACGTGCAGATCGTGCGGACGAGATCCTTGAGGTCGTAGCCGCTGGCGATGAACCGCGCCGCCAGCCCGTCGAGGAGCTCTGGGTTCGTGGGCGGATTGGTGACGCGGAGATCATCCT
>CANGGC010000247.1 GCA_947453125.1 Planctomycetaceae bacterium
ACCGCGGGCAATCGCTTCCTGATAGCTCCGCGAGGCGGCCCTGACGGCGGCCTCGATGCCGGCCGGCTTCGCGGCGGGGGCCCGCTCCACCGGCGCCTGGGCGGCAGCCGGGGGGATGCCGACGGCGAACGTGGCTGCCACGAGCGCACCGAGCAGGCGGCGGGATCGGGACGAGACTCGGAGGATGCTCATGACGCAAAAACTCGCGACCGGGGACGGGGCAGGGAGTGAGACCGAAAAAAAGTCTCCGGAGGCGTCATCCCCCGGGACTCAATCCTAGCATGGCCTGCCGGTCCGCTCGACGATCGGGTTATGCCGGCGGTGATGCGTGGCCGGGGCGATTCGGGGTTTGGTAGGATGAGCCTATGGCAGATTCCATGGCGACGCTTGCCGACCTCGTCCGTCGCCCCAGTGTCAACCCGATGGGGCGCGACGTCTCGGGGCCTGAGTACCTCGAGGGTCGGATCACCGACTACCTCGTGCAGCGCTTCAGCGCCGCTGGCCTCCCGTGGGCGCGGCAGCCGGTCGCTCCCGGCCGCGACAACGTCCTGGCCCGCCTCGAGGCGACAGTCCCCGGGGCCCCGACCGTTCTCTGGGATGCCCACCAAGACACCGTGCCGGTGGAGGGAATGACGATCGACCCCTTCCTCCCGCTGGTCCGCGACGGCCGTCTCCAGGGGCGGGGGGCGTGTGACGTGAAGGGGGGAATGGCGGCGATGATCGTCGGGCTCGAGCGGCTCATCGGCTCCTCGCAGCCCCGCCCGGTCACGATCCTGTTCACGGCGACGGTCAACGAGGAGTTCGGCTTCTCCGGGGCCCGGGCGATCGCCTCGCTGTGGAGTGGCGCTGGCGTGGTGAGCCCCGGCGACGGCCCGGCCCGCGATCTTGTCGGGGCTGCCCGGCCGGTGGCGGGAATCGTCGCCGAGCCGACCAGCCTCGATGTCGTCGGCATGCACAAGGGAGCGGTGCGGTGGCGGATCCGAGTGGGGGGACGGGCCTGTCACAGCTCCTTCCCGGAGCGCGGCGACAACGCCATCTATCCGGCCGCCCGGGCGAGCTTGGCGATCGAGTCCCTCGCCCGTGAGCTCCTCACCCGCTCCCCCGACCACCCCTGCGGTCCGCCGACGCTCAGCCTGGGGACGATCCGCGGGGGTTTCGGGGTCAATCTCGTTCCCGACATGGTGATCCTCGAACTCGACAGGCGGCTCGTGCCGGGAGAGCTCCCGCGCGTGGCCCGCGACGAGGTCATCCGCCGCGTGGCCGAGGCCTGTCCCGGCGCGGCGATCGAGCACGAGGAGCCGTTCGTCGAGCACCACGGCCTTCCCTCAGGGGGCGCCGAGACGATGCTGGCCGGCCGACGCCTGGCCGACAGGCTCGAGGACGCGGTCCGCGGCCACGGTCGCAAGAGCGTCGTTCGCGCCGCCCGCTACGGCACCAACGCGAGCGTCTACGCGGCCGCCGGCGTGCCGACGGTCGTGTTCGGCCCCGGCTCGATCGATCAGGCCCACACGTGTGACGAGTGGATCGACGTCAGTGAAGTCGAGATCGCCGCCGCGGCGCTCGTCGCCGCGATGGCGTGAGGGCAGAAAGCCCGGCAGGCGGAGCGCCCACTGGCGCGCGACGCGGCCTCCGCCTCACCCAAATGATGGCGAGGCGGAGGCGCGGTGGTGGGCGTGAAAGTGGCCGTGGAGGCTTGCTCCATGGGACAACTCAAAACACGTCGAGGTTGTGGTGGTGCCCGAAGGGGTTGTAGCGCCGCGACTTCGGATACTCGTTGTGCCACGAACGGTTGTAGACCGGCACCCGCATCTCCTGCGGATAGCGGTAGTAGAGATCGTTGGCGCTGCGGTAGTAGCCGTCGGAGTAGAAGTTTTGCGGATACCACACGTAGGGATAGTGGTAGAAGCGGTTCCAGTCGGTCGCGGCTGCCGATTGGCCCCACGTTCCGCCGAAGGCTTTCGGCCCGGCGGACGGCTGACCACCCCAGCCCTGCTGGGCGGAAGCCTCGCCGGCGGTGACAAAGAACGTCGTGGCCAGCACGGCCGCGGCGAGCAGATGGCGTTTCATGCGAAGGAGTCCCCCCTGCGATCGGTCGGGAGGTTCCCCCTGAACCCCCCCTGCCACCCGCCCATGGATGCGCCCTCCAAGCCGGAAGCCTTCTCTTAAGGCGAACCGACGTGGCGCGCGTGCCAACGATGGAAACGATGCGGCAAGGGGAATATCGACCAGCGGCGCGACCGTTCTTCACGGAAAAACCGGCAGGGTCGGCCGGGCAATGCGGCGCCATCAGGGGCCATCAGGGGCCGCCGCGGCCGTCAGCCGCGGGCCGGTGGCCCGCCCGGTAGACGCCCCTCGGCCAGCTCCCGATCCCACTGCTCCATGAGTGGCCAGGCCGGAGCGCAGGTGCCGAAGTCGGCCAGGGCGAGATAGCCGCGCACCCGCTCGAGGGTGCGGGCGAGGAGGGCGTCGTCCTTGCGGAAGATCGGGCCGTGGCTGGGGAGGAGCCAGGCAACGTCGCTGGCGGCGATCCGCTCGAGCGAACTGATGAAGGCCGGGATGTCGCTGCCGTGGTGGGCATCGATCGCCCCGACCGAGCCGTCGCGGTAGATGTTGTCGCCCGAAAGAAGGAGGTCGTCGAGGCGGAAGGCAAGTTGGCTGTCGGTGTGGCCGGGGGTGTGCCAGACCTCGAGTCGGCGCGAGCCGACCTCGAGCGTGTCGCCGTCGCCGATCATCCGGTCGACCTTCACCGCCGGCATTTCGAGATGGACGTTCTGCGCCGCGATCTCGGCAAACGTCTTGATCCGGTCGCCGCTCTCGAGCGACTCCACGGCCAGGGGGTGGGCGATGATCGGGGCCTTGAGGAGCGCCTTCGCCTTCGCCAGCCCCTGGATGTGATCGACGTCGGCATGCGTGGCGACCAGCCCCCGGCAGGCCGAGAGGGGGAAGTCGAGTTGGCGGATCATCTCCACGATCTCGTCGACGGTCTCTGAGTAGCCGACGTCGATGAGCACCCAGTCGCGGTCGTCATAAACGAGATAGACGTTGCAACCGATCCGCCAGCCCGCCTGGTGGTTCATCTCGATGACACCGGGGAAAACCGGGCGGCGCTGGAGCATCGGAAGTCCGGACTTGCGGGGAGATGTTTGCGGCCCGATCGGTCACAGCACACACTGGAGGGCCGGGGCCGCGGTACGCGTGTCCGGAGTGTAGCGCGTGCCGCGACGGGCAGCAACGAGCCCCCGCCGCAGCCGCCCCGCAGAGCGTCGCTCCCGCACCTAAAGAGGCCCCCCCTTGGCCGCCGTCCCCGACGATTCCCCCGCAGGCCCCCGGCCGCCGGCCGTGTCGCGCTATGTCGCCTGGGCGGGGAGCGTCGGTGAGTTGTGCGATGTCGTTGACCGCCTCGGGGGGCTCGCCGCCGAGTTGGGGGCGCCGTCGCCGGACGGGGCCGAGTGGCATGGGCAGCTCTTCGGCAAGCTCCGGCCGCAGGTGACGCGCGAGCCGGTGATGGTGGCCGCGGTCTGCGGCGGCACCAACACCGGCAAGAGCCTCGTCTCGAATGTTCTCGTCGGCGCCGAGATCAGCCGGTCGGTGCCGGAGGCGGCGCGGACGCGCTGCCCGGTGGCCAGCCTGCCACGCGGGCTCGCCAAGTCGGTCGATCTTGCGACGCTCTTCCCCGGCTTCACCCCCCGCGCCTGGTCGAGCGACACCGACGCCCTCGGCGGCAGCGCCGCGGGGGACGATCTCCTCGTGTGGCGCGAGGATCCCGTCGGCCGTCAGCAGGCCCGGCTGATCCTCATCGACACCCCCGACGTCGACGGCACGCTCCGCGAAAACTGGCACCGGGCCGAGGCGGTGCGCAACGCCTGCGACGTGATCGTCGCCGTCCTCACCCAGCAAAAATACAACGACGCCGCTGTCCGTGATTTCTTCGCCGCCGCCGCCGCCGCCGGGAAGTCGCTCGTCGTCGTCTTCAACATGGTCAACTGGCCCGCGCAGCGAGAGCGGATCGCCGGCTGGTATGCGACGTTCGTCGCCGAGACCGGCGCGGCGCCGCTTGCGGTGTATGCGGTGCCACACGACTTCGCCCGGGCCGAGAGTGGCACGATCGAGTTCTTCCACCTCCCGGAGCTGACCGGCGGCACGGCCGATCCGGCGGCGGCGCCGGTCGATCTCGCCGCGGCGCTCGCTGGCGTCGACTTCGACCGCATCAAGCTCCAGGCGATGGAGGGGGCGTTCCGCGTTGTCCTCGATCCCTCCGCCGGGATGGCGACCTGGCTCGACGCGATCGAGTCTTCCTCACGGGAGTGGCATGACGCGCGCGGCGTGCTCGCGGAAGAGGCGCAGGTGCGCGTCGAACTCCCCTCCGCGCCCAGGGAGCTTGTCTGGAACGAGATCTGGGAGTGGCTCGAGCCGCGTCGGTCGCGCATCGACATTAATCTCTCGCGCCTCTACCGCGTCGCCGGAAGCGGGGCGGCGTGGATGGGGCGGCGGATCGGGATCGGGCGGACGGCGGAGGAGAAGCGCGACGACTTCACGGCCGTCGAGCTTTCCGCGCTCAAGCAGGCGCTCTCGACCTTCATCGATCGCCTCGATGGCGCCTGCCGACGCAGCCCGCGACTGCGGGCCCTCCTCGGCGACACGCTCGTCCGCGGCGACCGGGCGGCGTGGTATGCCGATCTCGAGCGACGGCACGCCGCCCTGCCGATGGTCTCCGACGACTACCGGATCTTCGTTCGCGGTGAGCTCGATCGCTTCTCCCGCGAAAATCCGAAGTTTCTCCAGGTGCTCCTCACCGGCCTGAGCCTCGGATCAGTCGCCCGCCCCTGCATCACGGTGGGGCTGATGATGGCCGGGGCGGCCGCGGTGCCGGCCGCCGCCGCCGCGGGGCACGGGCTGACGACGCTCGTCCACACCGCTGGCGACTATGTCGTGTGGGCCGTCGCACCGCTGGCGGGCGAAGGGGTGCTCGGGCTGACGATGGCCGGGCTCAAGCCGCTCCTCGAACGGCTCTTCGCCGGGTGGTCGGCCGAACGGAGCCGGGTGCTCACAGAGACGCTCCACGACGTCGTCCTCGGCGATCGCCTCGAGGTGATCGAGCGGCTCGCCTCGGCCGGTGGCCGGCCGGAGGTGGCGCGGGCCCGACGGTTGCTCTATGACTGTGGGCG
>CANGGC010000248.1 GCA_947453125.1 Planctomycetaceae bacterium
GGGAGCCGTTCGTAAAACACCTCGGTCTTCTCGATCGCGGGGGCCAGTCCGGCCACGGCCATGTGCTGGAGCACCCGGGTCATGACGGCATCGCGGGCCGAGGCGGGAGAGAGAGGATTCCACGGCTCGATCCAGTAGCGGATCAGATACTCGATGCCCCGCTCGGTGGTGGTGTTGACGAGAACGACCGGCGAACGGTCGGTGAATCCAGCCGTGCCCGCCAGCGACCGAACGCCGCCGAGGAGAATGCGTTTGGCCCGGTCGCACGGGATCCGCGGATCGAGTTCCATCGTGCACTGGTATCGGGTGGCCAGACTCGGACGGGAATAGTTTGTCACGATCCCTTCCGCCAGCGTGGTGTTGGGGATGATGACGACCGTGCCGTCTTCCGTTTCGAGCATCGAGGATCGCCAGCCGATCTCGCGGACCTTCCCGGTTATGGGAGGAGTGGCGGCGGGCACTTGCACCCAATCGCCGAGCACGACGTTGCGGTCGCAATTGATCGCCAACCCGGAGAAGAGATCGGAGAAAATCCCCCGGACGGCAAGGCCGAGAACCACGCCGCCGGCACCGAGCGCGGCGAGGAATCCGGCCACGCTTTGATCAAACACCACCCCGACGATGATCGAGATGCCGATCAGGAAGACGACCAGCGACACCATCGTCTTGAGGATCGCCGGCACCTTGCCGCCGAGGGCTCGCGAGACGAGACGGTCCCAGATGACAGCGTCAATCAGCCGATTAACGAGTTGGGCACCAGCGAGCACCGCCAGCGTCGAAAAGAGTTGACGCAGCCAGGTCGTCCCCGCCTCGGTCTCAGTGATCTCGAGGAGCGATTCGAGCGGACGAGCGAGCCAGATGCCGAGCAAGCAGATGCCAACGACAGCCAAGGTGGCGACGTTTGTGGCGCTGAGCTTGCGATGGGATGGCATGGGAGCTCCGCGGAAGAAACAAGCAGCCGACCCATGTCGCACCCAGAGGTGCTTTCAATCCCGCCCAAGTCCGGACGGGCCAGTTCGCCCAGCTCCCGTGTGGCCTTTGGGGTAACGGGACAGCGTAACAAAAAAAGCGGGGCGCAGAACGCTGTCTCAGTGTGTGCTGTGCGTGTGAGCGGCGTGTGAGGTGGCCAGTTTTGCCCGTGTTTTAAGCCCTTTCGCGGCGGTGGCACCGGCCGATGGAGGGGCTCCGGGCATGGCGCCGCCACGCCAGAAGGGCCTCTCAATCGGCGGTCGGCGATCGGGGGCTCGCGGCAGCCTTGGGGGAGGGAAACTGGCGTCGACCGGGAGGGGGGGGCGGGGTACGATCCCCCACTCTCAAGAATGCTTCCGCGCGAAAGGATTCGCCATGGTTTCAGATGTGTGCCATCGTCGTGCCTCCCGATTCGGTTTGGGCGCGCCCGTCGGCCTGGGATCGATCGCCGCGATCCTCCTCCTCGCCCAGCCGGCCGCCGCCCAGCTGACCCCCTTCGGCCAGCCGGCCCAGCCGGTGCAGCTCCAGCAGCCGCCTTTCCAGACGATCCCCGCGGCGCCTGCTCCCGGCATCTACCAGCCGGCGCCTGGCAACTACGCCGCTCCCGGGGCGGGGCCGTCGACCTTTTCGTTTGCCGCGCCACCGCCGCAGATCGGATCGGGGGATCAGGAAGCGCAGACGGTCGTCTCGGCCAAGCAGGCGCTCGACCAATTCTTCGCCCTCCAGATGGATTCGGTGCCCCCGGCGATGCTCCAGGCTGCCGAGGGGGTCGCGATCTTCCCCAACATGATCAAGGGGGGCTTCATCTTCGGCGTCAATTACGGCAAGGGGGTGCTCTGTGTCCGCAACCCCGACCGCAGTTGGAGCCCGCCGGTGATGGTAACGATGGGCGGCGGGAGCGTCGGCTTCCAGGCCGGCGTCCAGGCGGCTGACATCGTGCTCGTGTTCGCCACGCCGCGCAGCCTCCAGGGAATCCTCAACGGCCAGAAGGTGACCCTCGGCGCCGATGCATCGATCGCTGCCGGGCCGGTCGGCCGCAGCGCCAACGCGGGCACGGATGCCCGTCTCGGTGCCGAGATCTATTCCTATGCCCGCAGCCGTGGGCTGTTTGCCGGCGTCTCCCTCGGTGGCAGCGATATCTCCGTCGATCACAACGCCGACTCGCTCCTCTACGGCCGCTTCAATGTCACCCCCAGCGACGTGTTCACGCTTCGTGGCTTGGCGATCCGCCCCGAAGTGCAGCAGCTCGTCGAGGATCTCAACGCCCGCTCGCGTCCCCAGCCGGTGGCCGTGACGACCGGCGCCGCCCTCCCCCAGCAGGCCCTGACGCCGTTCGGAGCCCAGCCGCAGGCCGTCAACCAGGCGCCGGTGGGCGTTCAGCCGGCCCCCTATCAGGCCGCCCCATATCAGCCAGCCACGGCTCAGCCCGTCCCATTTCAACCCACCTCGCTCCAACCCGCCTCCCAGCAGCCGGCGATCGTCCCCATCCAGGCGCCGCCGCTGGTGCCGATCACTCCCCGCTGACGCTCCTGCCCCGGTGACGACGCTCCTGCGGGGACTCACGTTCCTCGAGCCGACCATTTCCTGATCTGCCGTCTGAGGCGGTGGCCGACGCTTGCCACGGCCGCAGGCACCCGATGGAGCCGCAGGCTCCGCGCCACGCTCCGCCGCCGGGCGACGGGATCGATCGGCGTCGTGAAGATCGTCGCGAAGCGATCGAGGATCCGCGTCGTGTCGGCGCAGGGGGGAACGGCGTTGCCCCGAAACCAGGGCCGCGCGAGGACCTCGGCGAGGAGCGATGGATCGCGATCGACCGCCACGACCCGGTCGACGAGGTCGTCGAGCGATGGCGAATCGTGGGCGGAGAGGAAGCTCGTGGTGTCGAAGTCGCGCCCCACGAGTGGGTCGCCCCAGTAGATCGGGATCGAGTTCACGAGCATCGGCTCGAGCACCTTCTCGGTCGTGTAGCCGGGGAACGATTCATTCTCGAAGGCGATCGTGAACCGGCAGTCGGCGAGGAACGCCCGCTTGTCGGCGACCCGGCCGCCGACGTTGTTGAACAGCTTTCCGCCGGAGTCGACGGGGCGGTAGCGAGAGAGCTTGTGGAAGAAGTCGTTGCGGGTGCGGCAGAGGGGATTGGAGACGACGAACGCGCAAAACCTCGTCTTCCCGGCCACGATCCCCGCGACGTCAACGACCGGCGGCTTCACGAGCGCTCTGGCGTCGGCGTAGAGCACCCACAGGGGGAGGCGGAGATGCCGGGGGTGGGAGTCATGGCGAAACGTGAACGCCCAGTCGCAATTGAGCCAGTCGGGGCCGACGTTTTCCCCGGTGAAAAATATCCGCGTGCAGTCGTGGTCGAGAAACTCCTTCCTCCGGCTCCCGACGGTCGTGTAGAGGATGAAGTCGGGATCGGCATCCTGATCGATCCGCCAGTGGGGCGCGAGGAGCCGGGTGAAGAAGTTGTCGCGCGGATCGAAGCCGTCCCAAAAGCCGATGAAGCGGATTCGGACGACGGGCCGGTCAGCGACGCCCGCGGGGGGCGGGAAATCGACGGAAGGGGCCGGCGTGAGGTCGGTCGTCATCGGGCGGTTTTCCCCGCGGCATGGGCGGAGGGCCGTCCACGCCTGGAAGCGTCTGGCCAGTGTGGGCTCATCCGGTGAGCCAACGTTTCAATCGACTGCCAGCCTGCCACGCCAGGACACCGGCATCCTGGAGGCAGTCCTGCACATATCCCGACCAATCACCGTGGCGCCGACAGTAGCGACGGTGATCCCGCCGCCACAGGGAAGCACACACCGCGCGGCCCGGGAGGGGAATCGGCCCAGGACGTGGACACCCGGCCCAGTGAATCGCGACCCACTTGAGGGGATCGGTGGAATCGTCGTTTCTGTAATGGGTCAGCTCGTCGCAGCCTCCCCAGGAGTAGAGATCGTCGAGCCATTCGACCCTCGTGCCTGACGCGTAGGCGGCGAGGAAGTAGGAGAGGAATCCCTGGTCGGTGTAGAAGGGGCCGGAACGCATGCCGGTCATGGGGCCCATTCCATGCTCGGCATAGAACAGCTTGCCCCGGGCGAAGACGTCCAGAAAGGTTTCGTGATCGATGGCATTCCTGGAAGCCGAAAACTCGCCGCTGTTGAGAAGGTGCCCTTCGCGCCAATCGAAAGCCGGGTCAAACGAGGCGAGCGCAGCGACGTCCCCTGTCATCGCCTCGAAGTACCGTTTCCGCGACGATTCGTCGGATGCTTCCAGCTTTTTCCGCGTGCTCGATCGCCGGTTCGCCATCACGAACGGTCCCTCTGCCGCCGCGATGGTGTCGAGGTAGGGCTTGAGGTCACGGAGGACGAGTTGGTCTGCATCCATATGCACGAACCGCTCCGCCGGACCCCAGAACGCCCGCAGTTTCTTGTAATAGCGGTCGAGTTCCAAAACGCGTGGATCGGTCGGACGCCACACCGGATGGCCGAACATCTCATCGCCGGGGTAGTCGTCGTCGGGGATCACGTAGATCAGCGGCGACCGCAGATGGTCCTCGATGCTCGCGATCAGGGCCTTGGCGAGCCGGTAGTCGGACCGCATCGTGCTGACGTAGATCGCGACGGTCATGGCATTCTCGTGGCTCGTGGTCACGCCGCAGCGGCGAGGAGCGTTGCGATCCGCTGCCAGAGCGTCCACAGGCCGATGATGATGAAGCCGGCCGATGAGGTGACCAGGAGGATGTCCCAGGCGCGGCCCGGCCGCAGCCTGGGGTCGAGCGCCCGCCAGCGGAACCAGATCACCGCCACGCCGAGGGCGGCGAGCATCATCGCCTGTGCGGCGCCGCTGGCAAGCACCATTGCCACAGGCTCCTGGATCAGCAGCGCCAGGACCATTGCCACCAGGGGCCAGGCCGTGGAGAGCCGCCGGTTCCAGGTGGTTCGCGAGGCATCGTCGCCGGGCAACCGACCGGCGAGGATGAGGCCGTCAACGACCATCCGCGCGTTGCCCGCCGCAGCGACAAAGAGGGTCGAATAGAGGACGGCAAAGGCGCCGATCAGAAAGGCACCATTGGCCCAGGGGCCGATCGCCGGCCCGAACACGGGGGCGTACATCGCCCCGAGCGTTCGCACCATCTCGCCCCCCTCCGGTTTCAGGCCGAGCCTGCCGAGGGTGGCGGCGCCGAGGAGGTAGAAGGCAACGGTGAC
>CANGGC010000249.1 GCA_947453125.1 Planctomycetaceae bacterium
CCGGAAACCGCCTCCGCGGCCCCTCCCCTCAAGGTGGGCATGGAACTGGCCTACCCGCCGTTCGAGATGACCGACGCGGCCGGCAAGCCGACGGGAGTGAGCGTGCGGATCGCCGAGGCACTCGGGAAGCACCTCGACCGCGACGTGGTGATCGAGAACATCGCCTTCGACGGCCTCATCCCCGCCCTGAAAGTCGGCAAGATCGACTGCATCATCTCGTCGATGACGGCAACCCCGGAGCGGGCGAAGTCGATCGCCTTCTCGGAGCCCTACCTGAAGACGGGGCTCGCGCTCCTCGTGGGGGCGAAGTCGCCGGTGAAGGGGGCCGATGACCTCGACGTGAAGGGGCGGACGGTGGCCGTGAAGAAGGGGACCACCGGCCACCAGTTCGCATCGTCGACCCTCAAGCAGGCCCGCCTCCTCGTCCTCGACAAGGAGGCCTCGGCCGTCCTCGAGGTGGTGCAGGGGAAGGCCGACGCCTTCATTTACGACTCGCTCTCTGTCTATCAAAACCACAAGCGCCACCCCGACGCGACGCGCGCCTTCCTCCGCCCGTTCCGCGAGGAGGCTTGGGCCGTCGGGCTGCGGCCGGCCGACCGCGAACTGCGCGAGCAGGTAAACTCGTTCTTCGAAGCCTTCCGGGCCGACGGGGGCTTTGAGAAGCTTGGAGACGAGTTCCTCCCCGAGGAGAAGGCCGCCTTCAAGGCCGAGGGGATTCCGTTCTACTTTTGAGCCCGCGCATGTCCGAGCCCCATCCCCCTCTGACGTCGTTCCGCCAGGCTGCTGCGGCGATCGGCCGCTGCTTTGTCACGGTCACCGCGATCCTTGTTGGGGTCTTCATCACGGCGTGCTCTCGACCGGCCGCGCCGCCGGCAGCGCCTGTCGCGGTGAAAGAATCGGTGCGGCAAGCTCCACCGGTTGCCCCCGTCGAGCCCTCCACCGGCCCGGTCTGGTTCACCGACGTCACGGCCGTCTCCGGCGTCGACTTCGTCCATCGCTCGGGCGACTCCCCCGACAAGCCGTTCCCCTCGGCCAACGGCAGCGGCCTCGGAGCGATCGACTTCGATCTCGACGGCCGCCACGATCTCGTCTTCGTCAGCGGCGTTTCCTTCCCGGTAGACGAGGCGCCGGGAAATCAAAGCGCCCGCTGCTTTCGCAACCTCGGAGCCTGGCGGTTCGACGATGTCACCGAGCGGTGCGGACTGCGCTACGCCCGGTATGGTCATGGCGTCGCCGTCGGCGACCATGACGGCGACGGCTTCCCCGATCTGTTCCTCACCGGCTACGGCGGCGACATCCTCTTTCACAACCGTGGCGACGGGACGTTCGAACCAACCAGCCCGGCCTCAGGCCTCGACGACGGCCGGTGGAGTTCGAGCGCCGCCTTCGTCGATGCCGACAACGACGGACTCCTCGACCTCTACGTCTGCCGGTATGGGAAGTGGACGCCGGAGACGAATCCATTCTGCGGCGACCGGGCCGCCGGCCGGCGGTTGTTCTGCAGCCCACTGACGGTTGAGCCGGAGGCGGACGTCCTCCGCCGCAACAACGGCGACGGCACCTTCAGCGATGTCACGGCAGCGGCGGGGGTCGACGGCCGCCCGGGCCGCGCCCTGGGGGTGATTGCCGCCGACATCGATGGCGACGGCAGCGTCGACCTCTACGTTGCCAACGACATGAATCCGAACTCCCTCTGGCTCGGGGACGGCAAGGGGGAATTTCGCGACTCCAGCGACATGTCGGGCACCGCCTACGATCATGAGGGGCGGGTGAAGTCGAGCATGGGAGTCGACCTCGCCGACACCGGCAACCGCGGGCAGATCGACATCATGGTCACCGACTTCCAGGGGGAGGCAAACCTGTTCTTCGCAGGGTCCCCCGGGGGCGTCTTCCGCGACGTCAGTGACACCAGCGGCGCCGGATCGCCGAGCCTGCCGTACGTGAGCTGGGGGATCCAATTCGCCGACTTCGACCTCGACGGCTGGGATGATGCGGTGATCACCAACGGCCATGTCGGTGACGACCGGCACAAGAACGGCGACAGCGCGCTGCTCCAACAGCTTCCCCTTTTCCTCCACAATGAACGGGGCCGGTTTCGCGAGCCCCCCCGCGACCATCTCGGCCCGTATTTCGTCACCAAGCACCAGGGCCGCGGGCTGACCGCCGTCGACCTCGACAACGACGGCGATCACGATCTCGCCCTCAACCACCGCGATGAACCGGCCACCCTGCTTCGCAACGACCGTGGCCATCCGCAGCAGGAGGGGCGAACGAGCACCGTCCTCCGGCTCGTCGGCACGGCCGGCAACCGCGATTCCATCGGCGCCGTGGTGACGATGACCGCCGGTGACCAGATCCACACCGAGCATGTGAAAGGGGGAGGTGGCTACCAGTCGTCCCGCGATCAGCGCGTCCTCTTCTCCCTCCCCGCCGACGGCCCGCCCCCCTCGTTCTCGATTCGCTGGCCTGGAGGGCGGGTCACGCCGGTGCCGGGAATCGACGGCGGCGGGCAGTGGCTCGTCATCGAACCGCCCCCCCCCGACACCCCGCCGACGGTCCTCCGCGAGGATCCCCCCCGATGAGTCGCATGGCCTCACGCTCATCCCATCCCCGCCGTCTAGCCGTGGCCTGCCTCGCCGCGCTCCTCGTCTTCGCGCCGGTGGGCTGCCGCCCCAGTTCGCCTTCGCCGCCGCCGGGCGGGCAGGCGAAGGAGGCGGCGCCGGCCCCACGCCAGAATGACGGGGCGCGGAAGACGGTCGTGGCGACCCCGCGGCCGGCGCCCGCCACGCCCCCCCGATTTGTCGATGTTGCCCGCGAGTCTGGCATCGACTTCACCTACTTCAACGACGAGGCCGCGGAAAACTGGCTGATCGTCGAGGTGATGGGAGGGGGCGCCGCCTGGCTCGATGTCGATCTCGACGGCTGGCTCGACCTCTACCTCACCGAGGGCTGCCGGCTGGAAAAGTCGCAGAAAGGGGATGGCGAGCACCGCGACCGCCTCTACCGCGGCCGGGGCGCGGCGGGCTTTCGCGAGGTGTCGGCCGTGGCCGGCATCGGCGACGACCACTACGGGCAGGGGGTCGCGGTCGGAGACTACGACGCCGACGGGTTTCCCGATCTCTACCTCGCCAACTTCGGCCCCGCCGTCCTCCTCCACAACAACGGCGACGGCACGTTCACCGACGTCACCGCCTCCACCGGGATCGATTTCGCGAAGTGGGGAACGAGCGCCGCCTTCGCCGATCTCGACCACGACGGCCAGCTCGACATCTACGCCTGCACGTTCCTCGACAATCGGCTCGGCAACAACAAAGCCTGCGACTATCCGCAGGGGCGCGGCTACTGCGGCCCCGGCAGCTATGTCGGCGAGCAGGATCAGGTGTGGGTGAGCGGGGGGGACGGGACGTTCGTGGAATGCTCCGCCGACCTCGGCTTCACCGAGACCAACGGCCGCGGGAAGGGGCTCGCCGTGTCGATCGTCGACCTCGACGACGATCTCCTCCCCGAGGTCTATGTCGGCAACGACATGACCCCGAACTACCTCTACACACGGCGCTCGGGCGTGGGCTCCCCCGCCCGCTACGAGGAGCTCGCCACCTCGGCCGGCTGTGCGGTGAGCGACGACGGCGAGAACGAGGCCTCGATGGGGATCGCCACCGAAGACTTCGACGGCGACGGCCGCCCCGACATCTTCCTCGCCCACTTCTACCAGGCGAAGAATACGCTCTACCAAAACCTCGGCAATCTCCTCTTCGCCGACATCAGCCGGAAGACGCGGATCGCCGCCACGAGCCTCCACAACCTCGGCTTCGGCACCGTGGGGCTCGACTGGGATCGCGACGGCCGGATGGAGATGTTCGTCGCCACCGGGCATGTCCTCGGGCCCCGCGTCCAGCCCTACCAGATGCAGCCGCAGCTCCTCTGGCAGGCCGCCAACGGCACGTTCGTCGATGTCTCCGACGACGTTGGTGGCGACTACTTCGGCGGAAAATGGCTCGGCCGGGCCGCCGCCGGCGCCGACTACGACAACGACGGCGATCTCGACCTCGCCGTCAGCCACAACATCTCCCCCGTTGCGCTTCTCCGCGACGACACGGCCGCTCCGGGCCGGTTCCTCGGCCTCGATCTCCGCACCCCCTCAAGGATCCCGCCGGTCGGCGGCCGGGTCGAGGTGCACTGCGATGGCCGCAAGACCATCCGGCCGATCTCCTCCGGGGGAAGCTATCTTTCCAGCCACGATCCGCGGATCCTCGTCGCCCTCCCACCGGGAGAATCCCCGGCTGACGTCACGATCCATTGGCCTTCCGGGCGAGTCGACAGTCTCCGTCTCGGCGCCGACGCCTACTGGCAGGTGCTCGAAGGGGACGCCCCGAAGCGTATGAATCCTCCGCAGGCGACCAGCGGCAGAGGACAATCAACCGTCGGGATGCGATGATGGTTCAAGCGTCCGGGGCACCCCGGTGCCGGCCCGATTCGTCCCCGACCATCCCTGCCGTGACCCCATCCGCCTCCCCTTCCGCCGAGCCGACGCGCGTCTCCAGGGCCCCGTTTTTCCGCACACCCCTGCGGCGGGCCGGGGCGCTCGTCGTCGCGATCGCTGCCGCCCTCGGCGGGGTGACGGCCTGGCAATGGTGGCAGGATGGCCCGCTCCGCGATGCCGAGGCGGAGCTTGCCCGCGACAACGCCCCGCGGGCCCTGGCCCTGGCCGAGTATTACCTCGATCTCCATCCCGGCTCCGGGCGTGCCGAGGCCGATCGGGCGCGGGCGCTCTCCCTGCTGGGGCGGGCCGACGAGGCGATCGAGATCTACAAGCGCGTCGGGGCCGCCACCACTGACGAGCTCCGCGCCTGGGCGCGGGCCCACATTCTCAAAGCCGAGTGGTCGCGGGCCGCTCCCCTCCTCGAACAGAGCTTGCGGCTGAGCCCAGCCGACGCCGATGCCCTCTACGAGCTGACCACCTGCCGCACGCGCCTCGGGCTCCTCACGGAAGCCATCGAGAGCGCTGAGCAGTTCACCGCCCTGCCGGGCCAGGGAGCCCGGGGCAACATTCTCATCGGCGCGATTCAAGCCGACCGCGGCAATACCGACGAAGCGCTCCTCGCCTACCAGCGTGCCGAGGCGCTGGCTCCCGATGGCCTC
>CANGGC010000250.1 GCA_947453125.1 Planctomycetaceae bacterium
CCTTCTGGCCCTCGCCCTTCTGGCCCTCGCCCTTCTGGCCCTCACCCTTCTGGCCCTCACCCTTCTGGCCTTCACCCTTCTGGCCTTCACCCTGCTGGCCTTCACCCTGCTTACCTTCCTTCGGCTGACGCTTCACGGTCTCGCCGGCTTCTCCGCGCTCCGACTCACGGCGCTGGTGCTCGAGGATCCGGTCCATCGCCTCGCCGTCATTCGTGCCGTCGGCCGCGACTGCGTCGTTTTGGCGCTTCTTACCCGCTCCACCGGACGGCGACGGCTTCGCGCCGGGCTGGGGCTTCTCCCCTCCCTCGCGCTGCTCTCCTTCACCTTGGCCTTCATCCTCGCCCGTCTGCTCGCGCCCCTTCCCCTCGCGCCCCTGCGGCTGCGAGCCAGGCTTCTGCCCGCTCCCTTGCTGGTCGCCGGAATCTCCGCCGTCGGCCCCCTGCTGCGGACTGCCGTTCTTCCCAGGCTTGGAGCCCTTGGGGCTCTGGTCGTTGCCGGGACGCTGTTGCTTGCCATCCCCCTGTTGCTCGTCACCACCGCCTGACGCCCCCGGCTGCCCCTGCTCTCCGGGTGGAGGAGGATTTGAACCGTCGTCGCTGCGCTGCCGGTCGGGTCGCTGTCGATCGGCAGGGGCGCCACGCTGCTGAGGGTCTTCTTTTTGCTGGTCTTGATTTTGCTGGTCTTGGTCTCCGGACGAACCATCGTCGCGGCCGCCGTCATCAGGCCGCCGTTGGCCGGGGCCGTCCTCCGCCCCGTCGGCGCCGTCCTCCTGACGATCCCCCTCCCGGCCGTCCTCCGACTGCTCGCCCCCGTCCTGTTCGGCATCGCCCCCATCGTCGCCGCGATCAGACTCGTCGGAACGATCCTCGCCCGGCCGCCCCTTCTTCGAATCCTTGGGGAAGTCGGGTTCGGGCTCGTCAGGCTGCGGCGGCGCCTTCTCGTCGATCTTCAGTTCCTGCCACGGCGTCACCGACACGTTCGGCTGCTGGGGGCGGTTGTCGGTGGCGACGGCGCGATACTGGAGCACAGAGCCCGCCTCAGCACCGAGGTTGAAGGGGACGAGGCGTGCCGTCCCCTTGAACGGCCCCTGCTTGGCCACCTCGAGGATCGGCATCGGCGGCACGGCCCGTCCGCCATCGATGCGGGTCTCGATCACCACGCGTGACAGCGCATGATCGGGGTCAAGGGCCCGCACCCGGACCGGCACCGGGCTGTCGCGCGGGACGGCGAGGGGCGACACGGTCGGCGATTCGATCGTCACCTCGGGAGCTAGGTCGGCGACAACCTCGATGCGGTGCTCCATCGGCTCGATGACGACCGCCTCACGCCCCCCTTGGGCCGAGCCACGGGGCTGGAAAACAAGCCGGTAAACCGCATGCTCCGGCGCCGACCTGTCGGCGTTCATGCGCAGTGGGAAGGTGACCGAGGCCCGGGCCAGATCGCTCGCCCCCACCTTCATCTTCAGATCACGATTCCCGTCGCATCCGAAATCGATCCAAGCTGCCTCGATCGGCTGGTTGCACTCCGCCACGAGCGTGACCTGCGTCTCCTCCGGCGCCCGCAGATCCCCCTGCCAGGCTACCGTCTCCGGGTCGCGGGCGATGTAGGCGGGGAAATCGTAGCGCACCTCACGCACGAGGAGCGACGGAGAATCGACCACCACCAGCCGCACTGGTTCGCTCCGGGCATCACCGGCGGCGATTGTGATCTCGATGGAGTTTTCCAATCCCCTCGTGGCATCGGGGAGAAACGCCGTGAAGGCCTTGGCGGCCTCCCCTTCGGCAGCCCCGCGCACCATCTCGATCCGCCATGGCGTCGCGGCAGGATCGTGGGCGCCGTCTTCTTTCAGAGGCACCGCGAACACGACCGGCTGCTCGCCGCCCCGCAGGCCACGGACCGCGGCCGCCAGCACGAGTTGCCGACCACGCACGAGCGTTGCCGACCCGCGATCGACCGCCACGTCCTGCCCGTCGAGGCCGCTGTCGAGCTGCTGGGGGTCGACCACGCCCGCCCCCGGCATCCGCCAGTGGAGCCGCGGCGGCTCGATGCGGACGCGCGAAGGAGCGGAGATCCCAGCCCACGGAGCCACCAACCGCACGGCACTGACCAAGAGGCTCTTCGGCGCCACCAGCTCATAAAGACAGGCGATCCCCACCAGCGCCGCCAGCACCATCGCCAGGCGGACGGCGAGCGAACGGTCGATGATCCCCTCGGTGGGGACATCGGCGAGCCGTTTCGCGGCCCGCTTCTCCAACGACCGGACAACGACCGCGGTGCTCCCCTCGGGATGCGCCTTGACGAGCACCGTATTGACCAGATCGTTGTGGAGTTCGGGATGCTCCCGCTCGATGGCGCGGGCGGCATAGACGAGGTTCACCCGGTATCGCATCAACGGCAGCAGCCAACGCACGGCCGCCGCGACCAGCGCGACACACCCGGCCGCGAGCCAAGCCCACCGCACCCACCGTGGCAGTCCACCGGGGACGATCCAGTGCTCGGCGAGAACCCCGACGGCCAGCCAGGCGGCAGCCGCCACCGCGGCACCGAGGAGAAAGTTGGTGAGCGCTACCCCTTTGTAGTCGGCCCCTGCCGCCTCGAGGCGGCGGGCCAGATAACGATCGGAGTTGGACTGCGCCTCGTCGCCGGCAGTCCAGCCGCCGACGACAAGCGCCTCACCACTGTTGGAGGACACGCTGGCCATGACACCGTTCCCTCGTGGCACTTCGCCCGTCGGTCACAGGGGCTCGGGGGGGCTCCGGCTCCTCTTCTGGCAAGTATATCGGCAGGCCGTGGCCGGAGGCTGGCCGGGGATGGCAGATGGCGTCAAACCCCTCGGCAACAACCGCGGGCCACCACGATTCTCCCGGAACCACTACACTCCACGCTCGCAGGACGAGCCCTCCTCGCGGGGCGGACCGACGGATCGACCGCATGCCGCTGCTTCCTGATGCAGAATCGTTCAAGCGCCTCGTCGACGGGACCGACACCGCCGCCGCTGCGACGCTGGCCCGTCTCGCCCTCGCGCCGCTCGGGGCTACGTGGGGGACGGTCATGGCCCTCCGCAACGCGGCCTATGACCGCGGATGGCTCGCCACGAGGCCCGCCGGCGTGCCGGTGGTGTGCGTCGGCAATCTGACCCTCGGCGGCACCGGCAAGACGCCACTGGTGGCCTGGGTGGTCCGTCGGCTGGCCGCTCAGGGCTCCAGTCCGGCGATCGTCAGCCGTGGGTACGGCGCCGCCGCGGGGCGGCGGAGTGACGAAGCAGCCGAACTGGCGATCCTCCTTCCCGGGGTCCGGCATGTCGCCGATCGCGACCGCGTCGCGGCCGCCACCTCGGCCGCCGCCGCCGGGGCCGACATCGTCGTGCTCGACGACGGCTTTCAGCACCGCCGCTTGGCACGTGATCTCGATCTGGTCGCGATCGACGCCACCGATCCGTTCGGCTCCGGGCATGTCTTCCCCCGCGGCCTGCTCCGCGAACGTCTTTCGGGACTTTCCCGCGCCGACGCCGCCATCCTCACCCGGGCCGGGAGCTTCTCCCCCGAGCGCCGGGCGGAGATCCGCGACCGACTCTCCGCAGCCTGCGGCGGGATGCTGCCGGGCGTGTGGGCAGAGGCGAACCACGCCCCTGTCGCCGTCCGCGATCAGGCGGGGACAAGGCACGGCGTCGATTGGCTCAGTGGTCGCCGCATCGCGGCGTTCGCCGGGATCGGGAATCCGTCCGCCTTCCGAAAAACCCTCGCCAGCCTCGGGGCCGAGGTCGTCGCCTTCCGCCCGTATGCCGACCACCATGCCTACGCCCCGGCCGACCTGACCGATCTCGCCGCCTGGGCCCGCAGCCACGACGCGGCGCTGGTCACCACGCTCAAAGACCTCGTCAAACTGCCCCCCGGTTTCGCCGGGGAGACGGCGATTGCGGCTCTCGAGATCGCGATGGTGGTGGAGACCGGCGAAGCCGAACTCGGCAGGCTCCTCGACCGACTCGCCTCGGCGGGAAACCCAAGGACCGGGCCACTCGACGGGGCGATCGGGCGATGACCACTCCCCCGGCACGACTGATCCTCGTCGATCCCTGCCTCGACGGCGCCGGCTCCCATCCCTGGCAGTACGCCGTCGCGGTCCTCGGTGCCGCCCAACGGCGGGGCTTTGCGTGCGAACTGGTCTGCCGATCGACCGCCCGGCTCCCCGCCGACGCCGCTGCGGACTGGCGGGTGTGGCCGGTGCTCCGCTTCCCCGGTCATTCGAAACTCACCGCGTTTGCCGAGCTCGATCGGCTCAAGGCTGACGGTCGATCGCGGTGGCAGCCCCCCTGGGAGACTTGGTCACGGAGCCGGCAACGCCGCATCCGCGTGGCCGCCTTCGCCGCCGATCTCGCACCCACGATCGCCTCGCTCGCGCCGGGCGATCGGGTTCTGGTTGCCACGGCCTCCGAACTCGATGCCCTGGGACTCGCGCAGTCCATACACGCCACGCGTCCTCCGGCGGGGATCGGCTGGCACCTCCAGTTTCACGGCCCCATCCTCGCGCCCAACCCAGCCGCTTCCGCTGGGCCCGATGGCCGGATCAGCCGGGTCAGAAGCCTGCTCGACGAAGCGATCCGCCTCGCGGCCCCCCACCGACTTCACTTCCACACCCCGACGGAGGAACTGGCCGCGGAGTGGTCCCTGGTCGGTGCCGCCCCGATCTCCGTCCTCCCCTATCCGGTCGATCTCCCCGCGGCGCCGTCTGCAGCGAGGCTCCTGCGGCCAGCAGCCGGCCGGCGTCTCCGCATCGCCATGCTCGGGGATGCCCGGAGCGAGAAGAACAGCCAGATCGCCCCGGCCCTGATCGATGAGATCGCGGCCATTCGACCCTTGAGGAACAGGCTGCAGTTCGCCATCCAGACCAACCCCGGCTTCCATCTTCGCTCGCGCCGCCCAACCGACGTCGCCGTCCGCCAGGCGCTCGAGGCGATCGAGAACCTCGCCCACCGTGCCCCCGAGCTCGTCGAGCCCCTCGCCGGCCCGCTCACCTCCGCCGCCTACCACCACCAGCTCGCTGCCGCCGACGCGCTCCTTCTCCCCTACGACCAACGCCGTTACCGCCACCGCTGCTCGGCGGTGCTCCTCGAGGCCCTGGCCGCCGGGAAGGTGGGAATC
>CANGGC010000251.1 GCA_947453125.1 Planctomycetaceae bacterium
ACGCGGGGCAGGGCGGGTGCATCTGATCGACGACGAGGGGCTGTCGGTGATCTCCGACATCGACGACACGGTGAAGGTGACCGCCGTCGGCAATCGCCGCGAACTGCTCGCCAACACGCTCCTGCGTGAGTTCCGCGCCGTCCCCGGCATGCCGGAGATCTACCGCGGCTGGGAAACCGACGGGGCGGTGTTTCACTATGTCTCGGCGAGCCCCTGGCAACTCGCCTCCTGCCTCGATGGCTTCTTCAGCGAATGCGGCCTGCCGTCGGGCTCGATGCACCTGAAGCTCTTCCGCCTCAAGGATTCGACGCCGTTGGGGAGGTTTCCCTCGCGCAAAAAATCGAAGCGGCGCGTGATCGAGCAGATCATGGCTGACTTCCCCCGCCGTCGCTTTCTCCTCATCGGCGACTCTGGCGAGCGCGACCCCGACGTCTACACAGCGGTGGCTCGGCGCAAGCCGTCCCAGGTGGCCGGCGTGGTGATCCGCCGGGTCGATGGCCATGGGAGGCCCGCCTGGAAGCTCGACCGTCGTCTCGATCGCCTCGCCCGCCGGCTCCCCCGCGGGCTCTTCCAGGTGTTTGACGAACCCGACTCGATCCGTGACCTGGGCCCCGGCCGGGCCCCGGCCTGAGTGGAGCGCGGGATACGCCCTCCCTCAACCGCTCAGTCGCCGCCAGCTTCCGGAGCGTCGTCCCCCTTGTCGTTCGGCCCGCGCCGGGTGGGACGCCGGGCATCGTGGCGGCGGAAGACGGCCACCACATCCTCGATCGGCACGACGTAAAGGAGGTTGTCCTGCTCGAAGTCGACCGGGATCGAGTTCTTGGGGTGGAAGAGGACCTTGTCATACTTCTCGATCGGGAAGTCGGCGTCGCGTTCCACCTGCAGGCTCACCTCGACGACGCGCCCCGTGATCGTGGGGATTTCCGCCTGGTCGGGGAGAACGATCCCCCCGCGCGTCTTGTGGCGGCTCTCGTCCTTGCGGATGAGAACCCGCATTCCCAGCGGCTCGACAAAATCGTCCACGCTCACCTCCGCCCCCGACTGCCGTCGGGGCTCCTCGATCGAGGGCCCTCAGACACCCCAACCGACGGGCGGGGGATGCCGTGATCGATGTTGTACGTCCCTCCCCGGCGGCAAGCCACTCCCGGGCAGATCGCCCGCCCGCGAGGCGCCAAAGACTCACGGGCTCTCGAAAGCATTTTCGAAGTGCTCGACGATCGGCCCCGCCCCGTCGGCCCCGAAGATCACCGTGACCACGTCGATCCGCACCTGGCAATCCTGGAGGCGGTGCCGGCGAATGTAGGCGTTGGCGAGCTCCGCGATCCGCCGCTGCTTCACCGGCCCGACCGTCTCAGCCGGGTGGCCGTGGCGCGTGTCGGAGCGGCTACGGACCTCGACGAACACCACGGTGCGTCCGTCGAGGGCGACGATGTCGATGTCGCCACTCAGCACCCGCTCGCGGCGCCCGATGATGCGATAGCCGAGCCTCTGGAGGTGCTTGGCGGCGAAATCCTCCCCCGCCCGACCGAGCGCATCGCGGTCGTCGGGTCCGCCACCGCGAAGCTTGGGGTCGCGCCGGTACATCGGCCCCCTCCACACCACTGCGGAACGGTATCCACGGGATCCACAGGTGAAGGGAGCGAGGTAACCCGATCAGGCCTTCGCGGCCTTCTTCGCGGCCGCCTTCGCAGCAGCCTTCTTGGCAGCGCCAGCGGCCAGAGCGACTTCGTCGCGCTTCTCGCGGAGACGCACTGCCTTGCCGACGCGGTCACGGAGGTAGTAGAGCTTGGCACGGCGCGAGACGCCCGACCGCTTCACATCGACCTTGGCGATCTTCGGTGAGTGAAGAGGAAACTTCCGCTCCACCCCTTCGCCGCCGACGATCCGCCGGACGGTGAACATCTCCCGGCTGCCGGTGCCGCTGCGGGCAATGACGACGCCGTTGAAGATCTGAACCCGCTCCTTCTCGCCTTCGAGAATGCGGGTGTGGACATCGACGGTGTCGCCGATGGCGAACTGCGGGACTTCCGACTTGAGGCTCGAGGCCTCGACGAGGGAAAGGGTCTTCTGGCTCACGGCACGCTCCTTGGTGTGGTTTCGATGGCCCGGGCTGTCAGCTCCGGAGCCTTCTTGGATGGGACTGGGGATTGGTTCATGGATGGCTCACCGGGGCGGTCCGACGGGCCGGCGTCACGGCGGCGCGTGGCGACGATCGCCTGCTCATAGCGCCACTTCGCGATCTTGCCGTGGTCCCCCGACAGTAACACGTCGGGGACACCCATGCCGCGAAACTCACGCGGGCGGGTGTACTGGGGCCCCTCGACGAGCCGGCCGGGGTTGGAGAAGGAATCCTGACGGGCGCTCTCCTCGTCGCCAAGCACGCCGGGAACGAGGCGGCAGACGGCTTCAACGACGACCATCGCCGCCACTTCCCCTCCGGAGAGGACAAAGTCGCCGACGGAGAGTTCTTCCGCCCCCAGGGCCGTGCGGACGCGGGCGTCGAAGCCCTCGTACCGGCCACAGACGAGGATGATCCGCTCCCGACGGGAGAGCTCCTCGACCACTTCCTGGGTGAGCCGCCGTCCCCCGGGCGTGAGCAGGATCACCGGGGCTGCGGCCCGCTCAGCCGGCGCACCGACATCGGCACTGAATGCGGCCTGGAGGCCATCAGCGACGACATGCTCGGCGCAGGCGACCACCGGGCCTGGCATGAGGAGCATCCCCGGACCACCCCCGAAGGGACGGTCATCAACCTGCCGGTGAATCCCCTCGGCGAAGTCGCGGATGTTCGTCACCCGAATGTCCAGGAGGCCAGAGGCGCGGGCGGCCCCAAGCAGACTTCCGTCGAGGAAGCCGGTGAACATCTCGGGAAAGAGGGTGAGGATGTCGATGCGCATGACGAAAGACTCGTGCCCGCGTGACGGCACCACCGGGAGGGCACCCGGAATGGACCGCCCGCGGAACGGAACCGCCACGCCCTTCATCGGCCCCCGAAGCCCCGAAAGTGGAGGCTCTGGAGGGAGACCCTGAACGTGAACGGACCATCCGAGGCTGTCCCGCTGTGGGATCAGCCTTCTGCGGCGGGGGCCTCGGCGGCCGGTTCAGCGGCAGCCTCAGCAACGGGGGCCGCGGCTGCGGCCGGGGCCTTCACTTCGGGAACGAACACCGGGGCTCCGGCGTCGGGAACGATCCGCGGGAGCTTGAGCTTGGCACGGGCCAACTCCATCTCCTTGACGCGAGTTCCCTTGGCGCCGTACTTCTTGATCAGCACGCGGACGGCATCGCTCGGCTTGGCGCCGACCGACAGCCAATACTCGAGCCGAGCGTTGTCGAGCGTGACCCGGGCATCCGTGTCGGGCACGGCGGTGTCGTACGTGCCGAGTTCTTCGATCACGCGGCCGTCGCGCGGGCTCCGCCTGTCGGTCGCGCAAATACGATAATAGGCGCGGTTCTTTCGACCCATCCGCTTCATCCGAATCGCCACTGCCACGGTCGCAATCTCCGTTGGATCTGTATTCTTCCGGGCCTTGCAGTGTATCGCGGCGCCGCCGGAACCCAAGACCATCTCTCCACGGGGCTGTTTTCCGGCAAATTTCACCCTTTCCCGCTCCGCCCAGCTCCCCCATCCCCCCCTGCACCCCGTCCCCGGCGGGCCATCGGCTCCCCACGGCGGGCCGGTCGGGGCTAGGATCGGCCCGGCATCCCTTTCCCTCACCCGTCGGGGCCCATGCCGATGACTGGCCTCGTTTCCGACCCCGCCGCGCTCCTCCATGACACCGGCCCCGGGCACCCGGAGTGTCCCCGACGGGTGACGGCAATCCTCGATCGGCTCGAGGCCGACGGCCTCCTTGGGCGCTGCGTCGCGCTCGGGTCGCGACCGATCACTGACGCCGAGCTCCTTCGCGTCCACACGCCGGATTACTTGAGGATCGTGGCGGAAGATGTCGCCGACGGGCTCGTCGTCCTCTCCACCGGCGACACGGCGATCACGGGGGAAGCGTCGCTCGACGCGGCCCACCGCGCCGCCGGGGGGCTCCTAATCGCAGTCGATGCGGTCTGCACCGGCCGCGTGGAGAACGCCTTCGCGGTCGTCCGTCCCCCAGGCCACCATGCCACGCCGTCGAAGGGGATGGGATTCTGCCTGTTCAACAACGTGGCGCTCGCGGCCCGTCACGCTCAAAGTATCCACGGCCTCGAGCGCGTGCTGATCGTCGACTGGGATGTCCATCACGGCAATGGCACGCAAGATACGTTTTATGAGGATGCAAGCGTCCTCTTCTTCGACACGCATCAGTCTCCCCTCTACCCCGGCTCCGGGCATGGCGACGAGACCGGCCGCGGCGCGGGGGAGGGCTTCACGATCAACTGCCCCTTCCCGGCCGGCGCCGGGCGGAGGGAGATCGTCGGCGCCTTCCGAGAGCGCCTCGTGCCGGCGGCCGACCGCTTCCGGCCGCAGCTTGTCCTCGTGTCGGCCGGCTTCGACTCACGCGACGGCGATCCCCTCGGCCGGTTCACCCTCACCGATGCCGACTTCGCCGAGCTCACCGGCATCGTCCGGGAGATCGCCGATCGGCATGCCGGAGGGCGGATCGTGTCGACGCTCGAGGGGGGCTACGCCCCGGCCGGGCTCGCTTCGGCCGCCGCGGCCCACGTCAACGCGCTGCTGTGACCCGATTCCCCCAAGGCCCCGGCAACCTCTCGAACTCCGAAAACCCCCAATCTCCCCGGATCGAAAAGCCTGGCTTGCGGGGCTGAAAGCGTTGTAAAATGGCTAAAAAAGGCCTCACTCCGCCCGCCCGGGGCGTGGTACGCTCCGCCCGAATGAAGACCACCGCGTCAGGAGATGAACGCATGAGATCCGCCGCTTCGGTCAGTCGCCCCTCCCTTTCCGGTCGCCGCCGGCTGCTCAGCCTCGCGGCGCTTGTCGTCGCCACGCTGACAGGCCCGGGCACCGAAGTGTCGCAGGCCGCCGACGCGAAAGTGCCGGTGGTCGTCGCCTTCTACGCGACGCCGCTGGAGGAGCCGTGGAACATGGTGATCCACACGGCGATGGAGATGGAGCAGCAGGCCGGCAAGATCCGCTACACCTGGAAGGACAACCTCGCCGGCGTCGCTCCGATGGCGGCGGC
>CANGGC010000252.1 GCA_947453125.1 Planctomycetaceae bacterium
CAGGTCTTCCTGGGCGTACTGTTTGCCGCGGCTGCGGCCGAACGCCATCGGGCTCCCGGCCCCGCCCAGACGTTTCATCATCGTGAAGAAGAGGAGGGCAAACAGGCCGGTGAGGAAGAGCATCGGCAGCCAGCTCCGCCACGGGCCAGGGGCCTCCTCGTAGCGGTAGGGGACGCCGTGCTCAGTGAGCAGACGAGACAGCCGTCCCTCGGAGTTTTCACTGGGGAGCTTCGCGGTCCGGAAATGGCGCCGCTGAACCGCGTTGGCGAGGCCGTCGCTGGAAGGGCCATCGAGCCTGCGGATCGATCCCGACACGCTGTAGGCCCCGATCACGACGTCGTCGAGGTCGCCGTAGCGGACGGTGCGGCGGGCTTCGGGGCCGGTCTCGAACGGGTTGCGTTCGACGATTTCCACGACCCCGGCCGGCTCGGCCTCGGGGGAGGCTGCCGTGGCGTCGGAGCCCTGGGATTGCGGGGGCGGATCCTCCCCCTTGGAGGCCGTCGGACGCGGCCCCGAGGCATGGATCAGCCGCTCCAGATCGCTGTAGGAGAGCTCGAGTTCCGGCGGCGTCGCCAGAAGGCTCATCCCGAACAGTCCAGCCACCCCCAACGCCACCAGCGACCAAACGAGATTCGACCCGCCCCAGGGCGTCTTGCGGTCGGCCTGGCGTTTCGGGAGATCGTGCTTCTTGGGCATGAATATTCCAGCGGAAAAACTCTTGAAAACCGAAACCAAACCATCCTAAACCTGAGGCGCAGGGGAGACAATGAATCTGACTCCGGCGGCATCGCCATGGAAGTCCGGGTCACGAAAACCTAAGATTCCCCCGCATCCCCCGGCCCATCCCGCGACCGTTCTCCGCATGGCTTCCACCCCGCCGCCGCCGTTCCCCGCTTCGGCGCCGGTGCCCCATGGCCGGCCCGACGACACGGCGAGCCGTTCCCGGGAGGGGGGGCTCGGGGTCGCGGTGCTCGGGTCGACCGGGAGCATCGGCACGAGCACCCTCGAGGTCATCGCTGCCTCCGGGGGGCTCTTCCGCCCCCATCTCCTCGCGGCTCACACGAGCGTTGGCCCGCTGTTGGAGCAGGCCCGGATCCACCGTCCTGCCTGGGTCGTCGTCACCGACTCCGCTGCTGCCGCGACGATCGGCGCCACCGCCCTCCCCGCCGGGACGAAACTCGCCGTGGGCCCTGAGGCGCTCGACGATCTCGTCCGCGCCCCGGAGGTCGACCGGGTCGTGTCGGCGATCGTGGGCGCTGCCGGCCTGCGGAGCACGCTCGCGGCTCTCGACGCCGGCAAGACGGTGGCGCTCGCCAACAAGGAAACGCTCGTCATGGCCGGGCCGCTCGTGATGCGGCTGGCTGCCGAGCGCGGTGCCGTGCTCCTGCCGGTCGACAGCGAACATTCGGCGATCCACCAGGCGCTGCGGTCCGGGACGGCCGACGAGGTCGTGCGGGTGATCCTCACCGCCAGTGGAGGCCCGTTCCGCACCGCTTCGCGCGAGTCCCTCGAAACGGTCACGCCGCAGGAGGCGCTCCGCCATCCGACCTGGTCGATGGGGCCGAAGATCACGATCGACTCTGCGACGATGATGAACAAGGCGTTGGAGCTGATCGAGGCCCGGTGGCTCTTCGATCTTCCGGCCGAGAAGCTCGCCGTCGTCGTCCATCCGCAGTCGGTGGTCCATTCGATGGTCGAGTTCGTCGATGGATCGGTGATTGCCCAGCTCAGCCCCCCCGACATGAAGCTCCCGATCCAGTACGCGCTCTCCCATCCGCAGCGGCTCGACGGCCCTGCTCGGCGGCTCGACTTCAGGCAGGGGCTGCGACTCGATTTCGAACCCCCCGATCCGGTCCGCTTCCCGGCGCTCAGGCTCGGGCATGAGGCGGCGGCGCGCGGGGGGACGGCGGGGGCCGTCCTCAACGCCGCCAACGAGGAGGCGGTGGGGGCGTTCCTCGCCGGGAGGATGCGGTTCACCGGCATTGCGGACGTTTGTGCCCGCGTTCTGGAAGGGCATGCGTATCAGGCCGATCCGTCGCTCGACGACATCCGTCGACTCGACGCCTGGGCCAGACAGGAGGTCGTGACGTGGGTGAGTTCGTGACGATGACGGTGGACGCCGGAGCCGTGCTCTTCGGCGCCTGGCCCGGGCAGCGGGGGATCGAGTGGATCGCCAGCCATCCGCTGGAGACGCTCCAGGCGGTGCTCGGGCTCGGGTTCGTAATCTTCGTCCACGAGCTGGGGCACTTCCTCGTCGCCAAGGCGTGCGGGGTGAAGTGCGAAAAGTTCTACCTCGGCTTCGACGTCGGCGGCCTCAAGCTCTGCAGCTTCAAGTGGGGCGAGACGGAGTACGGCATCGGCGCGCTCCCCCTGGGGGGCTACGTGAAGATGCTCGGGCAGGACGACAACCCCGGCGCGGCCACCGCCGAAGCGCACCGGGCCCGCGCGGCCTCGGGTGATCTCCCGGCCGAACCGACCTCCGATCCGCATCCGGCCTGGGATCCGCGCAGCTACCCGGCGCAGTCGGTGCCGGAGCGGATGGCGATCATCTCTGCCGGCGTGATCATGAACGTGATCTTCGCCGTCCTCATGGCGTCACTCGCCTTCGGCCTCGGCGTCCGCGAGGTGGCCTCCGGAACCTCGGCGGTGCGCCCCGGCGGCGCCGCTTGGCGGGCCGGGCTGCGGACCGGCGACGAGATCGTCGCCGTCGGCGGGACGCCGGTGACGGTGTTCAAGGAGCTCCAAAAGAAGGTGACCCTCGGCGATCTTTCCAAGGGGGTCGGCTTCACCGTCCGTCGTCCGGGCGAGGGGGATGTCCGCGAGGTCACGCTCCGCCCCGACACCGATGGCGGGGCACCGATGGTCGGGATCTCCGGGCCGCTCTCCCTCAAGCTCCCCGACGATCTCGGCGAAGGGCTGCCGGGGAGCGCCGGGAAGACGACGCCCCCCCTGGCCGGAGGCGACACCGTCCGCGCCGTCGACGGCGTCCCGATCGACTCCCACGCGCAGCTCGTCGCCACCCTCTCCCGGATCCGCGATCGGGCCGTTGTCCTCGGCATCGAACGGAAGGGGGAGCGGCTCGACGTCGAGCTTCCCCCCCGCCCGCGAACCAGCCTCGGCATGGAGATGGCCTCCGGGGCGATCCAGGCGGTGCAGGACGGATCGCCGGCAGCCGCGGCGGGGCTCGCGAAGGGGGATCAGCTCGTGTCGGTCGACGGGGCGCCGGTCGGCGATCCGTTCACCCTCGACGACCGGCTCCAGACGCGGGTCGGGATGGCGGTGGCGGTCGTTGTAGAACGGGCGGGGGTCGAGGAGACGCTCGCGGTGACACCGCGCGAGGTGACCTGGATCGATGCCTCACCGATGCGCGCCACGCCGCTGGCGGTGTCGTCGATCGGCATTGCCCTCCCGGTGATCCCAACGGTGACCGCCGTCCTTCCCGACAGCCCGGCCGGGCGTGCCGGCATCGTCGCCGGCGACCAACTGTCGCGCGTGCGGTTCGTCGAGCCGGGAGAAGCCGCCGATGGGCCCGGAAACTGGCTCGCCCTCTCGGAGGCCGAGCCGAACTGGCCGGGGGTGATCGCCGTGATGCAACACCTTGCCGCCGGATCGCAGGTCGAGGTGACGGTCGAGAACGCGGCCGGCAGCCGGGAGGTCGCCCTCGAGCCGGAGGTCGTACCGGGGGAGTGCCTCGTCGACCGCGGGCTGGTCTTCGAGCAGGTCTTCAAGACCGAGCGGGCGGCGACGATCGGCGCGGCGCTGTCACGCGGATTCTCGACGGCGATCGAGGATCTTTCGATGGTCTACCGCTTCCTCCAGAAGCTCTGGAGCCGGCAGATCAGTGCCCGCCTCCTTGGGGGGCCGATGTCGATCCTCCAGCAGGCGGGACGCTCGGCCGAGGAGGGCTTCAGTGCCCTTCTCCTCTTCCTCACGATGCTCAGCGCCAATCTGGCGGTCGTGAACTTTCTCCCCATCCCCGTTCTCGATGGCGGGCATATGGTTTTCCTGCTGTATGAGTGGGTGACGGGCCGGCCGCCGAGCGAACGCGTCGTGATCGCCCTGTCGTACCTCGGTCTGATCCTCATTCTCTCGCTGATGTTCTGGGTGTTCGGTCTCGACCTCGGGCTGGTTTCCCGGTTCGTCCCCGCGAAGTAGCGGGGCGACCGGAGGGGCCGTCGAATCCCGTCGCCCGAGCCCCTCCGGAAAACCGACCCGCCACCGGTCAAGTGCCGCATGCCTGACACCGTCCCCCTCGGATCCCCCTTGTCCCCTGCGTCCCCGGCGTCGTTCCCGCCGCCGGGGGTGCGGCATGTCGTCTTCGACGTCGTCGGCACGCTCGTCGAACCGTGGCCCACGGTGCCGGTGGCCTATCAGCGTGCCGCCCGGCGCCAGGGGCTCGAGTGCTCGGCTGAGGATCTGCGGGGACGGTTTGCCGAGGCGTGGCGGCGACAGGAGGCGATCGACGCCAACTCGCGGACTCCCTTTGCCACCAGCCGGGCCCGCGAGGTCGAACGTTGGCGCGGGATCGTCCATGACGTCTTCGCCGCGGACGCCCCGGAGGGAGTGCGCGAGACGGTCTTCCTCGATCTCTGGGATCACTTTGCCGATCCCGGGGCGTGGCGGGCGCTCGATGCGGGGACACGCCTGGTGGAGGCGGCCCTCGACGCCGGGTGCGGGGTGGCGCTGGCAAGCAATTTCGACGAGCGGTTGCTGGCGATCGCCGGCCGGGTCGATCCGCTCTGCCGGGCGTCCCACGTCTTCGCCTCGTCGGAGCTCGGCTGGCGAAAGCCCGCGGCGGAGTTTTTCCGCGCTGTCGAGCGGCGTCTGGGCGCGGTGGCCGGGGAGCTCCTCCTGGTCGGCGATGACCCGCGGCTCGACGTGGCGGCGGCCCGGGCTGTCGGCTGGCGGAGCCTGGGCGTCGGCGGCTGACGCGGGGCCCGGCTGCAAAAGGGCTTTTGCGGGCCGACGTCCGTGGGACGGCCGGGGTGTGGGGCCGGGCAACGCTATCGCCTGCCTGCTATGATTCGGCCCGGGGGGGCCAAACCTCCCGTGTCATTCCCCACAGACAAAGAAGGATCGAGCATGTCGACCCCCACGCTCTCCCGCCG
>CANGGC010000253.1 GCA_947453125.1 Planctomycetaceae bacterium
ATCCCTACCAGGGGCGAGACTTCCGCCTCACCGACATCCACGGCGAGGTCGTGAAGGGGATTCTGGCGTGAACCCGTACTCCTCTACCCATTCCTCCGGGCGGTAGACTGGCCAGCTTGCCGCCCCCGAGGAGACGTCGATGAATCATGGCACCAGCCCCGCCCCCCAGCACGCCCATGGGGCTGGCCGGGGGGATCTCCTCCGCCTCGCGTTCCTCGCGCTCGGGGTCGTCTTCGGCGACATTGGCACCAGCCCCCTCTACACGCTCAAAGAATGTCTTCATGTCGCCGCCGCCCACGGCGACGCGGTCGACCGCACCGATCTGTTCGGCATTCTCTCGCTCATGTTCTGGGCGCTGATCCTCGTTGTCACGGTGAAGTATGTCGTCTTCGTGATGCGGGCCGACCATGGCGGAGAAGGGGGGATCCTGGCGCTCTTGGCCCTCGTCCCCGAGCGCTACCGCCACTCCGCCCACGGGATCGGCGGTGTCTCCGGGATGACACTCCTGGCCGTCGTCGGCGCGTCGCTGCTCTATGGCGATGGCGTCATCACGCCGGCGATTTCCGTTCTCTCGGCCGTCGAGGGGCTCGCCGTCGCCAGCCCAGCGCTCAAGAGCTTCGTCGTTCCGATCACCTGCCTGATCCTCGTCGGCTTGTTCGCGATCCAGTCGCGCGGCACCGGCGACGTCGGGAAGCTGTTCGGCCCGGTGATGCTCGTCTGGTTCACGACCCTCGCGCTGCTCGGCCTTCGTCAGATCCTCGAGGAGCCGGAGGTCATCGGGGCGCTCTCTCCGTGGTGGGGCATCGCGTTCTTTCTGCGGCACGGCTTCCGCGGGATCCACATCCTCGGATCGGTCGTCCTTGTCGTCACCGGTGGAGAGGCTCTCTACGCCGACATGGGCCACTTTGGACTGAAGCCGATCCGGTTGGCCTGGAGCGTGCTCGTGCTGCCGGCGCTCGTCCTTGCCTACCTGGGACAGGGCGCCCTCATCCTCCGCGATCCCTCGGCCGCCGCCGAACCCTTCTTCCGCATGGTGCCTCCCGGAGCGGCCACGTGGGCGCTGGTCATCCTCTCGAGCCTCGCCACGGTGATCGCCTCGCAGGCGCTGATCTCCGGCGCGTTTTCGCTCACCCGGCAGGCGATGCTCCAGGGTTTCCTCCCCCGGATGACGATTCGCCACACGGCCCGCGACAACGAAGGGCAGATCTACATTCCCGAGGTCAATGCGCTGCTGGCCATCGGCTGCCTGGCGCTCGTGCTCACCTTCCGCGAGAGTGTCAGGCTTGCCGCGGCCTACGGGATCGCCGTCACCGGCACGATGGCCGTGACCTCGGTCCTCTATTACCTCGTCGTCCGTTACACCTGGGGCTGGCCGAAGTGGTCGAGCCTTGGGCTGCTCGCCTTTTTCCTCGCCCTCGACATCCCTTTCCTCGCCGCGAACCTGTTCAAGTTCTTCGACGGTGGCTACGTGCCGATGCTCATTGGCGCGGCGCTGATTGCCAGCATGCTCATCTGGAGCCATGGGCGGACGGCGGTCATCGATCGCTACTCCCGGCAATTCGGCCCCTGGGAAGAGGAATGGCCGGAACTCAAAGGCCATGTGGCCTCGCGCGTGCCGGGAGGGGCCGTCTTCCTGGCGCCGAGTGTCGAGCACGTGCCGCCGGTCCTCGTCCACCATGTCGAGCTCACCCGGGCTCTCCAGGAAACGGTGGTGCTTCTCACCGTCATCGACATGCCCGTGCCTGAGGTCAAGGATCAGGAGCGATCGAAGGTCGAGCCCCTCACCGATGGCTTTTGGAGGATCACGATCTGGTTTGGCTACATGGAGCAGCCGCTCCTGATCCCTGTCCTCCGCCGGCTCGCCACGGAGCACCAAATCCCATTTGACGTCGACACCGCCACCTTCTTTATCGGCCACTCGACGATCATCGCCGACGAAGGGGGACGACTGTCGCACATCCCCGAGGTGATCTTCGCCTACCTCAAGCGGAATGCCGTCCAGGAGGAGCGCCGCTACCAGGTGCCGGCCGATCAGGTGATGGAGATCGGCGAGCAGATCTCGCTGTAACGCACGCCATTACCCCGCATGGCTCCGCGGGGCGTGGCGACGTAAACTTGCGGCCGGAGTCTCATCATGCCAATCACCTCAGAGCCATCGGTCCGTCGCAGCGGCGTGGCGTGGGGCGCGGTGGCGATGATCGCGCTCGTTGCGGCGGTCGGAGTGGCTCGCGGTGATGAGGCCGAGTCGACCGAGGCACATGCCGCCGATCAGGCGTTCTTCGAGTCGCGCATCCGCCCCCTCCTCCACGACCATTGCCTGGAGTGCCATGCCGCCGGGGCCGAGGGGGGATTGCGGCTCGACTCACTCGCCGCGCTGCTCGCCGGGGGGGATTCGGGGCCGGCGGCAGTCCCAGGCCAGCCGGACGGGAGCCTTCTTCTCAGGGCAGTCCATTACGGCGACCCCGCCCTGCAGATGCCCCCGGCGGGCCGGCTCGCGCCAGCGCAGATTGACTTGCTCGAGGAGTGGGTGCGGCGTGGGCTCCCCTGGCCCGGCGCGGAGGGAGAGCCTGTGGCCGCCGTCCGTCGGGCCGGGTTCACGATTAGCGCTGACGACCGGGCACGCTGGGCCTATGGGCCGGTCTTGAGACCCGCCGTGCCGACGGCTGAAGAGAGCACCGATCAGGGATCGGGAGCCATCGACGCGATCTTGAGGGCTCGAATGGCCGCTGCCGGCATCAGCCCCAATCCGGCCGCGACGCCGCACGAGCAGGTGCGGCGGCTGTGGTTCGACACGGTCGGGCTCCCGCCGCCGCTGGAGATGGTCGAGGCCTTCGCTCGCGACGCTTCAGACGCTGCCTGGGGAGCGCTTGTCGAGAAGCTCCTGGCGATGCCCGCCTACGGCGAGCGGCAGGCACGGCACTGGCTCGACGTCGTTCGGTATGCCCAGACCAACGGCTATGAACGCGACGACGAGAAGCCCTACGCTTGGCGCTACCGGGATTGGGTGATCGGCGCGATCAACGATGACATGCCCTTCGACCGCTTCATCCGCGAGCAGATCGCCGGCGATCTCCTCGAGCCGCGCACCGACTCCGCCGTCATCGCCTCAGGCTTTTGGCATCTGGGGACGTGGGATGACGAGCCGGACGACATCCGCCTCGCCCGATACGACGAGCTCGACGACGCCCTCTCCACGATCGGTCAGGCGTTCCTCGGCACGACGTTCGGCTGTGCCCGCTGCCACGACCACAAGTTCGATCCGTTCTCGCAGGCCGACTACTACAGCCTCATCGGCATGATCCGTGGCGTGCGTCGCTACGAACGGGCGCTGCTCCCTCCGAAGCCAGACGCGGCGATGTTTCTGCCGATCGCCGCAGGAGAGGAATGGGCACTGACAGCGCGTGAGGCCGAAGGCCTGATGGAGCCCTGCCACGTTCTCATCCGCGGCAACCCCGGCACACCCGGTGCGGTCGTCACTCCGGGCCTTCCCGAACTGTTCCGAAGCGGGGCCGCGGCTTCCTCCGGCCTCGAAGGGCGGAAGGCCCTTGCGGAATGGATCGCGAGCCCTGCCAATCCGCTCACGGCCCGGGTTGCCGCCAACCGCGTCTGGCAGCACAGCTTCGGTCGGGGGCTTGTCGCCACGCCAAACGATTTCGGCGCCGCCGGCCTCGCGGCCAGCCATCCGGAATTGCTCGATTGGCTCGCGGCCGAACTCGTCGACTCGGGCTGGAGCCTTAAAAATCTCCACCGCACGATCCTCCGGTCGCGGGCCTACCGGATGTCGTCGCGGGCTGATCGGGCGGAGTGCCTCGCGGCGGATGAGCCGAACACGCTCCTCTGGCGGCAGAATCGGCGCCGGCTCGAGGCGGAGATCATCCGCGATGCCTTCCTGGCCGCGTCGGAGTCGATCAATCCAGCGGTCGGCGGCCGCGGGTTCTTCATGCAGGTCGGGCCCGACTCGCTCGCCGGCCAGTCGCGGCCCGGTCTCGGCTGGGAGATCTCGCATCCACGCGAGCAGGATCGCCGCAGTATCTACGGCTTCGTCAAGCGCACGCTCCTCGTGCCGGAGCTCGAAGCCCTCGATTACACCAATACCACCAGCCCCGTCGGCGAGCGCGCCGTGACCATCGTCGCGCCGCAGGCTCTCCTCATGGTCAACGGCGACTTCGCCCGCAGCCGCGCCCTGGCCCTCGCCGAGCGCGTCGCGGCGGAGATCGGCCCGAGCCCGCCCGAAGGGGAAGATGGGGCGTTTGTCCGCCGCCTCTTCGAGCGGGCGCTGTCACGCGGCCCGTCTTCGGAGGAGGCTGCGGTCGCCCGCGGCTACCTTGACCGGCAGACGTCGATCTGGGCGTCCCGTGCCGACGCGATCCAGCTCCGCCCCCTCGTCCCCCGGGCCCTTCAGGAAGGCTACCGAAAGATTCTCCGCCCGGAGCAGATCCTCGAGGTCAGCCCGGCGGCCGGGTGGAGCGTGGGCGGGGGAGTTTGGGGGGGGAGTTACGAGGGGATCGTCAACGCCGACCCGGCTGCCGGTCCGTTCGCGCTATTCGGTGGCGAGCCGCCGGCCGTGCCGCCGGCCGGATTCGCCGCCGGGATGACATGTCGCGACGGCATCATCGAGGCCGAGCTGTTCGTCCGCGACGCGGCTGACATCATCGCGCTGGTGTTCGCTGGTGTCCCTGCAGGCGACCTAGCCTCCCAGCGCGTCACCGGCTACGAGCTGGTCGTCGTGCCAGAGGATGGCGTCGTGGAATTGCGGCGGGTGAATCCCGATGGCATGACGGTGCTCGCGTCGGTGAAGCATCCGGTCCAGACCGATGCCTGGAGCCGGCTGCGGCTCGAGCGGCGCGGGGGGCAGGTGACGGCGTGGCTCGCCGACGGTGAGTCCCCCTTTCCGAACGTGCCGCTGCTCGAGGCTGTCGATCGGGAGCCACTCGACCGTCCGGGGCAGGCCGGCTTGAGAACGCTCGGGGCCGGCACGATTGCCCGCCGGTTCGTTGTCCATCCCGCCGGTGGCGAGCCGTACCGCGTCGATCCGGCCGTGCCTCCGAGCCTCGACGAGGCCCGGCGTCGCGCTCGC
>CANGGC010000254.1 GCA_947453125.1 Planctomycetaceae bacterium
ATGAACCTGCCCGGCTATCGGCCGGAGGTTCGTCGGGCCCACCCGGAGCAGATCGCCCAGGTGGCCGCGGCGATCAAGCGTGCCAAGCGCCCCGTGATCTACGCCGGTGGCGGCGTGATCTCCGCCGGTGCCTCCGAGGAGCTCCGCGAGCTCGCCCGCCGCACCGGGATCCCGGTGACGATGACCCTCATGGGGCTCGGGGCCTACCCGGCTGATGACAAGCTCTCGCTCGACATGCTCGGCATGCACGGCAGCGTCTACGCCAACTACGCCGTCGACGAGGCCGACCTCCTCCTCGCCCTCGGCGTCCGCTTCGACGATCGAGTCACCGGCAAGGTGTCGGCCTTCGCCGAGCACGGATTCATCGTCCACATTGACGTCGATCCGTCTGAGCTCAACAAGAACAAGGTCGTCCACATTCCGATCGTCGCCGACGTCAAGGAGGCCCTCGGGCAGCTCAACAAGATCGTCGAGGCCCCGACCGCCGACCTCGGCCCCTGGCACGACCGGATCGCGGAATGGAAGCGGGAAGACCCGTTCTCCTACGACACCACCTACCCCGGCATCCTCGCCCAGGAGGCGATCGCGGAGCTGTCGCGGCTGACGGCCAAGCGCGACACGATCATCACCGTTGGGGTCGGCCAGCACCAGATGTGGGCCGCGCAGTTCTACCAATTCCGCCGGCCGCGGACGTGGGTCTCGTCGAGCGGTTTGGGCACGATGGGCTTCGGCCTCCCGGCGGCGATGGGAGCCAAGGTGGCCCACCCGGACGCGCTCGTCGTCGACATCGACGGCGACGGCAGCATCCTCATGAACATCCAGGAACTGGCCACCTGCACCTGTGAGGATATCCCGGTCAAGGTGCTGCTCCTCAACAATCAGCACCTCGGCATGGTCGTCCAGTGGGAGGACCGCTTCTTCAAGGGGAACCGGGCCCACACCTACCTCGGGCCGATCAACAATCCCGAGGCGGCCGGGAAGGGCGATGGCATCTCCCCGCAGAACCGCTATCCCGATTTCGTGATGATTGCCCGTGGCTTCGGCTGGCAGGCCGAGACGGTGTCGGAGAAGCGAGATCTCGAAGGGGCACTCTTGCGGCTCATCGACGCCCCCGGCCCGGCCATCCTCGACGTGCAGGTTCCCTACCAGGAACACGTCCTGCCGATGATTCCGTCGGGGATGACCGTTCGCGACCTCATCAAGCGTTGACCGGGCAAACAGGTCGCCGCGGCGGATCGGGCTCGCAAAGCTCCGTGTGGCGAGCGTCTGCCTCAATCGCCGTCTCCGCGCCAGTCGAACTTGTTAGGGAATTATTTGCGCGGCGGTGGCACAAAGCTTGATCAAAGCCCCCTTGTATCCTAAGATTCACCCCGTGGGGGGTGGGGGTTGGGAACCGATGCCGTGCGGATTCGCCATGGCATGGCGCCGCACGTCGATGGCGAGCGACGCGTTCTCCCCGATGATTTTCTTCATTTTTTCATCTCGTGCCTCGAAGGTGTCTACCATGCGCACATCGAAACGATCTGGTTTTACTCTGGTCGAACTTCTGGTGGTCATAGCGATCATCGGCACCCTGGTCGGCCTCTTGCTGCCGGCGGTTCAGGCAGCACGTGAAGCGGCCAGGCGGTCACAGTGTTCGAACAACTTGAAGCAGCAGGGACTCGCGTTCCAAAACTGTCATGACACCATGCGGGCCTTTCCCAACGGCGGTGCCGGCACCTCCTGGTGGGCCACGCCCTACTCGGCGGAGACCTGGGGACACTCGCAGTGGGTGCGACTCCTCCCGTTCATGGAAGAAGCGGGCGCCTACTCGAGGCTCAAGTGGTGCGCGAAAGGCGGTACGGTGCTCAGCTCCGGCTGGGACGGCAACGCCGCCGTGTGGCAGGACCTGCGGATCAAGATGCTGATCTGCCCGTCGTCGTCGCTCAAGAACAACGGTCCTTGGAACAACTTCAGCAGCAATTATTTCGGCATCGCTGGCGCGGCTCCGATGCAGTTCGGGCCCCAGCCGACCGGATCGTTCCAATCCACGGCAGGTATGGCGTTCAACGACGACGGCGCTTGGGGGATCACCTCCGGTCGCGGCATGGTCCCGAATTACGGGAACGGCACGTCGAACGTTTCCGCCGACGCCGTCGGGCCGCAGATTCTCGGGGTGAACATGTCGACGTGCAGCGACGGGACGTCGAAGACCCTCCTGATTGGCGAAATGAGCGCACTCGTATCCGGCGGCCCCGGTACCGAGGGCCAAGATCGCAGGCCGGGCCGCAACTGGGGCTGGCACATGGGCGGCCTCTCCGGCTGGCGTGACTGGGGGCCGCACACCAACAACGTCACCCTGCGGTATGCTCCCAACGCGAAGGTTTTGGGGCAGCCCGGTGTGAGGGATTGGGGCGCTTGGGCCGATGCCTCTCCGGCCAATTCGCCGCTCACGTCCCCCCATCCCGGTGGTGTCATGACGATGCGAGTCGACGGGTCTGTTCAGTTCATGAACGACGGCATCGATCTGCAGACGATGACTCTGCTTGCGGTGCGCGACGATGGTCAGCCGGTCTCCGACGAGTGACAGCCTGACGGGTGTTTGCCTCGGAATGAATTGACATAATTACGGCACGGCCGCCCTCCCGCCTCATGTGATCGGGAGGGCGGTCTCCGTAATTGGGAGTGGTCGTTGTCGGTTGCTTCGGTTGGAACGGCGTCAGGTTGCGACCGGCTGCACGCACGCGGTTGCCGGGGCAGCAGCCCACCGCCGGCTCAAGGTCAAGCGGTTTCGTTTTTTGGACAAGATTTCAACGGGAGAAACAAATCATGGGTCGAGCGGTCCTGCAATTCGCGCTGATGACGTTCGCTGTGCTCTCTCTGACAGGGTGCGGTGGTGAAAAGCCCCAGACGGCCGAGACGCAGCAGAAGCGGCTCGACGGCGCGGAAGAGTCGATGAAGAAGGGGATGGAATCGATGAAGGGTATGAAGGGTATGCCGGGCGGCACGCAGCGCTGATTCCACCCAGAACTCCCGGCGTCAACCAACTGGTTCGCCGGGAGGGCAAAGAAAAGGCCGAAAGACTGGCCTTCCCCCGTCCTGCCGTGACGAAGTCGACCGTACCGCGATCGATGTCGCTGACGATCGTCATGGTTCGACGATCCTTGCAGAACGCCTTCTCATCGTTTGGGACCGTGGCTAGCAAGGTGACGATCGACGGCCAGCCAGTGACCGGCGGTTCGATCCGCTTCCATCCGACTGCGACCGACACGAAGTCGAAGCCATCCGGAGGGGTGATCGGGGCCGATGGCAGCCAGCGTGCCTGATGCCCCCGTCGGGGCCTGCAAGGTGACCGTCGACACCAGCGTCGCCAAGGGGACCGCCACGAAGAACGAGCCGAAGAGGCCAGGCGCCGACATCATGAAGAAAATGCAGGGTCCCCCGGCCGGCTTGCCGGCGATGGGCGGGGGCAACGGCCCCGGCTTTGTCAGTGGCACTAAGCCTGTCCCGATCGAGCCTGCCTACGCGTCAGCCTCTTCCACGCCGCTGTCCGCAGACGTGAAGCGCGGGGCCAATACGTTCAATTTCGAGGTCAAGTGACAAGGGTCCGTGGAGCCACGGTCGGATCGCCGAAGAGCGGTCACTTGCCGCCGAAAGGATCGTTGTCGTCGGCGGGCTTCGCAGGCGCCCCCTCGACATCGCCGGCCGGCGTCGCGGCATCTTCCTCGTCGCCCGGGCGGAGGGAGGCCAGAGCCTCGAGGATCACGCGGTCGGTTCGCTTCTCGTCGAGCTCGAGGCCGTATTTCCGGAAGAGCTCGGCGTAAGCCTGACTGGCTGCCTTGTCATCGCCAGAGAGCAGGGTCGCCACGCCGCCCTTGCCATCCTCGGTGAGGAGGGCGTCGGCAAGTGTCACCAGCCGCCACGCCGTGCGGCGGAGCGACTGATCGGGAACGAGTTGCGGCACGGCCACGCCGCCCCCTCCCGTGCCAGGCATCGACATGCCCGTCGGCATCCCTGGCCGCATCGGCATCATGCCCCCACCGCCGCCACCGGTGCCGCCGCCAGACATCTGTTGCTCGTAGCGGCGGTCGCGGAGGATCCCCTCGTCGACTTCGAGCACGGCCACGGAGAGCGCCGTGACGCCGTTGGTCGCCTCCACCGCTTGGATCTCCGACTTCGGTGTCACGGTCGCGCCGAGCGCCGCGGCGGCCCGGACGCGAACATCGAGCGCGCGACTGGTGTCGTTCATCACGCCGACGAGCGTCGTGGCCAACTCCTTCGGGGACGACTTCAGGACGGTCGTGAGGATCGACAGCGCCCGGGAGGCGAGCCAGTCGGAGACGACCGGCTGCTCGACGGAGGGCTTCTCCGCCACGATCGCGAGGATTGCCGGCCGGGCCCCCTTCGTGAACTCCGTCAGCCGGTCGCCGCCGGTACGTTTGGCGACATCGGCGTGGCGGACGAGCCCCGCCATCGCCGCCACCCGCACACTCGGGTCGAGCGTCGCGTCGCCCGCCACGGCTGCGAGCTGGCTGACGGCGGCCGGCCAGACGGTGCCATCCTTGTTGTCCTTGGCCCGCAGTTCGCCGACGAGGAGCATCGCGTTGACCCGGGCCGCCAGGGACGCCTCGGAGTCCTTGGCGATCGTCACGGCTGCGTCGGCGACCGCCTTCGAGGCGTCGTCGAAGGCCCGATCATCGGTGATCCCGACGATGAGGATGTCGCGCATCTTTTTCCGGACCCTGTCGAGGATCGGGCGATTGGCGTCATTGGCCAACTGCGGCATCGCCTTCTTCGTGATGAAGTCCTGGGCTGCCGGAGTGAAGCCGCCCCCGGTCTTGAGGGGCTCCTTGTAGCCCTTCTCCGCATCCTGTTCGATCTTCGTCCAAGCGGCGTTCCGGGTTGCGTCACCGGCCGGCCTGGCCCCGTCGTCGGCTCCGTCCTGGGCGGTCTCCGCCCCCTCTTCCTGGGCCGGGACGAGGCCCCCCGCAGCGACAACCAGGCCAGTCGCGAAGATCACCGCCGCCAACCGCGGGCCCCGCCCAGCGGCCGATCGCC
>CANGGC010000255.1 GCA_947453125.1 Planctomycetaceae bacterium
GCCGCCGTCGACGTCGCCCCGGAAATCCCCGACGACGACACCGAGGTGGAGATCAACGACGCCGACATCCGCGAGGACGTCTTCCGGGCCAGCGGCGCCGGTGGCCAGCACGTCAACAAGACGTCGAGCGCCATCCGCATCACCCACTTCCCCACCGGCATCGTCGTCCAGTGCCAGAGCGAGCGCAGCCAGCACAAGAACCGGGCCACCGCCCTGAAGATGCTCCGCGCCCGGATCGCCCGGATCCAAGAGGAGAAGCGCGAGCAGGAGAAGCACGCCCAGCACCAGTCGAAGCCGAAGACGGGCTTCGGCTCGCAGATCCGCAACTATTTCCTCCACCCCGACCAGCGTGTGAAGGACCAGCGAACAGGGCATTACGTCGGCAACTTCCAGAGCGTCCTCGACGGCAACATCGACGGTTTCCTCGATGCCTACCTGCGGTGGAACGCTTCGGGATCGGCCCCCGCAGCCGTCGGCGACGACTGATCACCCCCGGGCAGGACGGATCGATTCCGCCACGCGCCGACCACGCGCTGGCCACGCACCGACTACGCGTTGGCCACGCACCGACTACGCGTTGGGGGCACCGATCACCGCTTGTTTCGAGGCTTTTTGGCCCCCTGGTCCGGCCTGACGCCCACCCCCGGTCGGCGATCCGTGCTGGACCGTCCCGCCGGGGCGGGGTACGATCCTTGCTCCAAACCAGGCAACCCGCGGGGAAGCCTTCCCCGCTGCTCCGTTCAGATCCAGGAATCCATGGCCGAAAAAGAACAAGCTCTCGAAGTGGAGGGGGTCGTCACGCAGGCTCTCGCCAACACCCGCTTCCGGGTGCAGATCACCGGTGGGCACATCGTCAACGCCCACGTCGCCGGCAAGATGCGGAAGAACTTCATCCGTATCGTTCCGGGCGACAAAGTGAAGGTTGAACTCTCCCCCTACGACCTCACCAAGGGCCGGATCACGTTCCGCGAACGTTGATCCACCCGTCCTTCTTTTGGACTTAGCGAGGGCCACAGCAAAAGGTGCCCACTGGAAACGGTGACCATCCGAGAACGGGGCCCAACCGAGCCGGGAACCCGGCGTCCCGACGATTGCCAAGGGCGCCGCGCCACGGCAACCAGCGACGCACCACGGTGACAATCGCCGCGGCCAACACTCGCGCCATGCCATCAGCCCGCGTGACCGCCTCGTTGCCGATCAAACGGGCGGCGGATCACTTTGGTCGGAGCCGGTCTCACTCGGTGCCTCAGGGGCGGGAGTTGGCACCTGAGCCGGTGGCATCTCGCCACCGGTGAGGTCGGTTGCCCCGGTAACAGTCGCCTCCGGGGCCTCCGGAGATCGCTTCCGCTTCGCCTTCTCGGGCTTGGCTGCTGCCGCAACCGGCTCTGCGACGGGGGGCTCTTGGAGGGTCGTGAAGAGTTGCTTGAGCGCGCCGAAGGTTCGCAGCGGCTCCTTCCCCTCGATCTGTGCCTTCGTGATCGGCGCCGCATCGCGGCCCGTCTTCTTTGATTCGTAGACGCGCCCCATCGCCGGCTGGGAGGAGCGCTGCTGGTCGCGGCGCCCGCCAAGGCTCCGGGGAGGACGACCACCCTCTCCCTGTGCTCCTCTTCCGCCACCCGCCGGCGCTCCGCCGGTCGATGACGATGGACGCGGGGGGCGGCCCTGATCGCCACCACGCCCCCTGCCCTGCTCGGAGCGTCCACCGGCGGGCTGTCCGCCCCCGGATGGCTGCTGCCCCTGTGCCCCTTCCGGACGACGACGCGGAGGACGCGAGCCGGTGGAGCCCTCGGCGGGTGCTCCCCCTTCGGCCTGCCCCTGCTGACCGCCGCGGCGACCGCGCGGGCCCCGGCCACCGCCCCGTGGATCGGGCGATCCGGGTTGAATCATCGTCAGCGCGACGCGCCGGCGGTTCTTGTCGATCTCGAGCACCCACACCTTGACGATCTGACCGACGCTGACGATGTCGTGCGGATCGCCGACGAACTTCCGCGACAGCTGGCTGATGTGGACCATCCCGCTGTCGTGGAGCCCGATGTCGACGAACGCCCCGAAGTCGACAACGTTGAGCACGGCACCGTGAAGCTCCATCCCCAGTTGGAGATCCTCGAGCTTGAGAACCCCCTTCTTGAAGAACGGCTGGGGGAGATCCTCGCGGGGATCGCGCCCCGGACGGGCAAGCTGATCGACGATGTCGGACAGCAGCAGGCGGCCGACGCCGAGCTCCTCGGCGAGGCTCGGCAGATCGAGGGCCGCGGCCTTTTCAGCCAGCGCCCCGGCCCGCTGCCGGTTGGTGAGATCCTCCGAGGTTCCGCCGAGCCGCTCGAGAACCTTCGCGGCGACCTCGTAGCTCTCCGGATGGATCCACGTGGAGTCGAACGGATTGCTGCCGCCGGTGATCTTGAGAAACCCGGCAGCCTGAACATGGGCCGCCTCGCCGAATCCAGGCACCTCGAGGAACTGCGCCCGGCTGGTGAAAGCGCCGTTCTTTGCGCGCCATTCTTGGAAGCCCTTGGCCATCGTCTGGTTGAGCCCCGAAACGTAGCGGAGGAGCGCGGGGCTGGCAGTGTTGGCGTCGACGCCGACGTAGTTCACGCAGCTCTCTACGACCGCGTCGAGGGAGGCATTGAGGTGCCGGGCCTTCACATCGTGCTGATAGAGACCGACGCCGATGTTCGCCGGCTCGATCTTCACAAGCTCCGAGAGCGGATCCTGGAGACGACGGCCAATCGACACCGCCCCACGGACGGCGGCCTCGTGGTTGGGAAGCTCTTCCCGGGCGTAGGCGCTCGTCGAATAGACACTCGCCCCCGCCTCGTTGACCACGCAATAGGCGACGTCTGTCTCCTGGAGCGGGCCGGTGACCAATTCGGCAACGAGCGTTTCGGTCTCCCGACCGGCCGTGCCGTTGCCCACCGCGATCACATTCACGGAATGCTTTTGGACAAGCTCCACGATCCGTGCACCGGACGCCTCGCGCTTCTCCTTCTGGCCGATGATCGGCAGCACGGCATGCTCGAGCGGCATGCCGCACTCGTCGACCACGACCGCCTTGCAGCCGCTCTTGAAGCCGGGGTCGAGGGCCAGCACGCGTTTGCCGCTGACCGGCGGTTGGAGGAGGAGATTGCGGAGGTTGCGGGCGAACACGGCGATGGCATGCCCCTCGCAGTATTCGGTGATCTCTCGACGGACCTCCCGCTCGAGGCTCGGGAGCACCAGACGGGTGACGGAGTCACGCGCACAGCCGCGGAGGAACTCGGCGTGCGGGTGGGCAGGATCGACCAGAAGCGCCTCGGCCGCCGCCTGCATTTCGTCGATCGGCCCCTCGATCCGCACTTTCAACAACCGGGCCCGTTCGCCACGATTGATTGCCAGGGCGCGGTGCGGGGGAATCCGCTGGATGTGCTCGGAGTATTTGAAGTAATCGCGGTAGTGCTTCTCGTCCTTGGAGAGGGCCTTCCCCTCAATCTCCACCCGCTGGCTGGTGAGATGCGCCTGCTTGGAAAGGATCCCCCGCAGCGCCTGGCGGACGTCGGCCCGCTCGGCGAACACATCCGCGATGATGTGCCCGACGCCGAGGAGGGCATCGGCAACCGTCGCCACCTGGCCATCGGTATCGACGAAGTCGGCAGCGCGCTTGTCGAGATCGGCCGCCGCCGGGTCGGCGGCGAGGATCTCACGGGCGAGGGGCTCGAGTCGCCGCTGCCGGGCAATCTCCGCCAGCGAGAGTTTCCGCGGCTTGAAGGGAAGGTAGATGTCTTCGAGTTGCTTCGTACTCGTCGCCGCTTCGATCCGCTGCTCGAGCGTCTCCGTGAGCTTTCCCTGCCCCTTGATCGTGCGGAGGATCGTCTGCTTACGGTCGGCGATCTGCCGGGCCTTCGCGACAGCCTCCGCGATCCTGCGGATCTCGACCTCGTCGAGCCCTCCGGTCTGGTCGCGCCGGTAGCGAGTGAGGAAGGGAACGGTGTTCCCCTCGTCGAGGAGTCGTACCACCGCGTCGACACCGCCAACTGGCAGGCCGAGCCTCTGGGCGATCGGCCCAAGATCGATGAGCGTCATGGCTGCCATCCGACTCGCGGCGCCGGGGCAAAAGCCCCCGGACTCCGCTCGACTCCCCCTGCAGAGTCCCGGTCAACCCCGAGGACGGCCCCAATGGCCGCCGGAGTGATCATCGGGAAGAAACGTCCAGCCGAGCCTCGCCACCTCCGGGCGTCCTGTCCATCGTGACAAAGCTCGACCAGTACCGACGGCGACCTGGAAACAAAAGGAATCTAGGGTTGCTAGAGGGGTGATGTCAAACCTTGCGGAGGGGATCGCCCCCGATCGCCCGATCACCCAAGACAGCGCCGACCTCCCCGCCCCCCCACTCTTCCAGGCCGTTTCCGGTTTTCGCTGATCGGTTGGCGTTGGCCGGCGGCCTGCGAATGGCGGAGCGGAGCGGACACGCTCCCACCAACCCCTGACCTTGACCGGGAGAGGAAAGCTCCCCTATTCCCCCCTTTTCCACCCCTCGGGCCCCAACGGGACTCGAGCCCGGTCAAGCAAATCAGGGAACGCTGAACCGCCGCCCGAATGACTGAAGCGGCTGTGACGATTGTGACGATCACGAACGCATGTCGATGAGGGCGGCCGGGTGTGAGAAATCCCCGGCAGACGCCCGCCCCCGAACGCGGCCAGGACCGGAGCAGAACCTCATGATCCGCACGAACACGCCCCCCTCACCCACGCCCGCCGATCAGACGGCAGCCTCCGACCAGACGCAGGGATTCCTGCCGCAGGTCGGGCTCCTCGCCCTCGATCGCCAATACGCCACCTTGCGGAACGAGATCCGCGCGGCCATCGAGCGGGTGTGTGACTCCGGGCGGTTCATCCTCGGCCCCGACGTCACTGATCTCGAGACCGAACTGGCACGGCTTCTGGGCGTGCCGCACGCCATCAGCTGCGCCTCCGGGTCCGACGCGCTCCTCCTCGCCCTGATGGCCTTCGACATCAAGGCCGGCGATGAGGTGATCCTGCCGAGCTACACCTTCTTCGCGAC
>CANGGC010000256.1 GCA_947453125.1 Planctomycetaceae bacterium
ACAGAGTCGTGGGGCGCATGGCTTCCTTCTCGTGGTTGGGATCCAAGGAATTGGGGGGAAAATGAATGGATCGACGCCGGCTACGGCCGGTTCGACTTGGAGAACACCTCGGCCGGCCCCTTCTCGAGGCGGCCCTTCCAGGCGTAAAGGTTTCGCGCATACGGCGGGTACGGCGCGGGCATGTCGCGCGACCTCAGGGAGATGCGGAGATCGTCATGACTCGTGTCCCAGTAGCCACGGAGATCGACCGAGGCCCCCTGGACAATCGTGAGCATGGTCGGTCCGGTGTCGACTTCGAAGTCGAAGATCTCGCGGTCATCCTGCTCCTCCCGATCCGTCATGTCCACGATGAGTGACTGCGTGATGGACAGGTAGCTCGAGCTGAGATTGACCCCGTCCTCGACCGGGTCGATGACCGTGACACGCTCCATCTCGATGTCGGAGTTTGTCAGATCGAAGCCGTCGTCGCCCGAGTGGTTAATCTCCACCGTCTTGACGTTCCACTCGTCGGCGATCACCCCGATCAGCGACACCGCATCGATGTCATCGAGAAGGCTTCCGTCGCCGTCACCTTCCGGCGGATCCTTCCGGCGGATCCTTCCGGCCCAGATAGTTGGCCACGATGTTCGTGGCGTTGAACGACCAGCCCACGCCCGGTCCGACGACCATCGACGACACGTCGTCCTTGGAGGCCTTCCGCGTCCCCCCGCAGAAGAAGACGCCGCCGTTGTCGGCATCTTTCACAGGCTGATTGGCAGCATCGGCAGCCTGGAAGGTGACGGTCTTCGCCACGAGCGACGACCCCGAGTCGAAGATCAGGGCCCGCGAGGTGATCGTCGCGAAGCTCTCCTTGCCGTTTCGGATCCGCACCTCGACGCCGTCCTCGATGGTCAGCGTGACGAACTTCCGCACGTGCACTTCACCCGTGATCACGTAGACCGTGCCCGCGCGAAACGTCGCGTTGCCGGTGATGTCGCCCGACAACTCGACGACCCCCCCGACGGCCGCCGGCAGGACGAACGGCGGCGCCGACCGCACGACGGGAGGCTGCGGCGCAGGCGGCGGCACGGAGACCATCGGCGGGATCAGTGAACGGGACAGCGACGGCGGAGCGACCGCTGGGGGCAGGGCCGAAGAACGGTTCTTCACCTGCTCGGAGAGGGTTTCGATGACGACAACCCGGCCGCCCGCGGCGGTGCTGGTCTTGCCGAAGTCACCGCCGATCGCGGTGACGCTATTCCCAAAGTTGTCCTTGAGATCTGCGGCCGCATTGAGCAGGATCACCCCCCCAATGAGGCCGTTTGCACCGCGAAACGCCGGGCTCGCCATCGAAGCGCCCTTGCGCATGGTGACGGCGAAGGTGAGCGTCTTGGTTCCCGAGCCGGCCGTGTAGGCGAGCGACTGGTCCTGCCCGCCGATGATCACGGGCACCGTCGGCTTGCCTTTGACGATGACCGGTCCATCGAAGGTGACTTGGAGCGAGACCTGCCGCCCCCGGGTGACGAAGGCGCCGGAGGAGGCGACGACGGGGCCGGTGGCATCGATGCGGATCCGGCTGGTGTCGATCGCAGGGATGGCGTTGCTGGCAGGATTCCCGGCGCGGTCGAGGATTCGCGGGGCGAGGTTGGCCTTGTTGAAGTCGAAGTCACGGATGGCAGCGGAGTTGACGCGGCCGACGCTGATCCCGTCGGTGTCGACGTCGTTGGCCTTGACGGTCAATCGGAAGGTGAGCGACTTCGTTCCGCTCCCCGAGACGTACTGCGCCTCGCGCATCGCAGAGCCGACCTCGACCGGGAGCGTGACGGTGCTCTGGTCGCCAGCGACTTGCACCGGCTCACTGAAGTTGACCTTGAAGGTCAGGGCCCGGTCAGTGCCGTAGGTGCCGTCCGCCGGAATGACGACCGATCGGACCACCGGCGCGATGGTGTCGGGCAGGCCCGTCATGACGGCCAGAGCCAAACGCGGCTCGAGCGACTCGAGCTTCAGATCACGCTGGCGGTTCCCCTTCCGCCGCCGCCGGGCGGCCTCGCGGGATCGGCGGCCGGCATCGCGAAAGAAACGGACCATGGATAAACCTTCGGCTTGGGTTCAGTCAGTCGCCAGCGGCACCGCCATCGTATTTCTCGATCGACGCCCCCTCTCCAGGCGTCGCCATTCCCTGAGCAGTCCCAGGAAAAAGTCATCCATGACCAAACCGGCTGCGGGGCAGTCGGTGGAGCCAGTCTACTTGGAAAACCCCCGGTGTTCTCGAGTGCTACGCACTCGCGACCGCCTCCTGCGGTTGGTCCACCCCCCACGGTACCACTACCCGGTAGTCCGCGCGCCGCTCTCCGCGGCCATCCGGCCACCATGGTTCCCATGGCATCGCTCAGGCGCCAGGCTCGCGCGGGGCGTGGTCGACCTCTACGGCCGCTGTGCGGCGGGAAGGCGTGGCCTCGGCACGATGCTCGCGAGACTCCCGTCGGTCCTTCGCGAGTGAGGCGCCCCACGGGGGGAAGCCCGAGCGGGGCGATGCCACGGAGCATCATTCGTCGTCGGTCGGTGTCCGGACGATTCCGGCACGACGAAGTTGCTCGTCGAGACGCCATCCCTCCGGCTGCCGCGCGGGGCTGAACCAGTTGCCACCGCTGGCCAACCAGTCGGCAAGATAGTCGCCAAACGACGTGGCTGCTCCGGATGCCCCCGGGTCGTCGTCGAAGCCATACTCGAAGCCGCAGCACGAGCAGCACGCGAAGGAGGGAAAGCCGTAGCGTTGGCTGTAGGGGGGCTGGCCGTGATCCGTCCACGGGGGCAGCCCCATCTTCTCCCACGGTGGGCACTCGATCCCCGGATAGCCGCAGCACGGACAGACGAAGGAGTGAGCCGCGCTCATCGAACCGGCAGCCCTCGGGAGGAATCAGACTGCATCAGTCTTGTCTCTGCCGGCCCCGTCGACTTCTCGAGCGGCTGGTTGGGACTACCGCAGCGATACCGGTGGCAAGGCGACGGAGCACCTCGAAATCCTCGGGGGGGATAGCAACCCGCGGCGAGGACCACGGCAAGTGGCGTCCCGCCGACCGACACATGAACCGGGCGGCCTCCCACCCACACCTCCCAGACCCGCCCCTTGCCGGTCCGTTCGATCCGCTCTGCCGCACCGGCCAGAATCCCGTCGATGACGTCGAGCAACGAGTTGTCAGCGGTCTCCATGATCACTTCGCACGTCGGTCCCACCGGAATCTCCTCCGCTCGATCAAGGGCTCGGCCCGGCATGGTCAGGAATAAGCCCGACCCACCTCTTTCACGAAGCGTGCGGAGGTGCCATTCCAAGACCAGAGTTCGGTGGTCCATCCCCCGGCCAAGGCGCCCCAGGAGAGGCCCGATGTGACGAGCCACGGCGTCTCTCCCTCGGGGAGGGTGAGATTCTTTCCACACATCCCTGGGGCATCGGGATCCGGTGGATCATCAATCCTCCACCAAACGTGGGCAAACCACCAGAAGGCGTTGTCCGGGTGTTGATAAATCTTCCGCCACTCATCCCATTCGTCGGGCGTCAGCACCACCGTGCGTTCGTCGTCGCCCGGCCAGCAACGCAGCGCCACGGGAATCGCCAGCAAGGGGATGGAGCAGAACAGCGCTTCGGATCTTCGGGAGGGAGGGAGCCGCTCGGAGCGCTGGATGGATGCCTCGTAGATCGGCAACTTGGCGAGATCCCTCGGGGCAAGTGCCGCCGAGGACGGAGGCGGGGCGTCGAGGCGACACTGCTTCGCAAACGCCAAGAGTATCGGAGCCCAGTGATCGCGGAGCCTGTCGCTCTCCTCGATTTTCTCCAGGAAACCGAGGGTGTACGACACGCCGTCACGCCACGTCATCTCGAGAAAACGGTCCGGATCTGCACCGAGTGCCTCGATCCGCTCCAAAAGCTCAAAGGGGAGCTTGAAATCGTCGGGAGGGATGGCAGCGGCTCGGCGGTCACAGGGGACGCAGAGCCCCTGATTCCGATCAGCCGTGATCTGCCGGATCAAAGCGCCACACGTCGTGCAGGTTGTCTGCGCGTCGGTCATGAGTCAAATGGGTCTTTCTACGGCCGGTCGCTCTCCGGCGCGGATCGCCTCACTGATAAGGATCGCTCGGCCGTCAGCGGGCACCGCGGCCGTGGCGTTGAGACCGCTTGGCGCCGGGGCGGGGCGGGGCGTTCTTCGGTTGCGGCGGCTCCTCGCTGAACTTGTCGGCTTGGCCGGTGAGCTCGTAGAGGAACCGGCTCGGGCGACAGGGGCGGCTCTTTCCCCACTTCATCCGCGTCAGGCACATCGAGAGCACGAGCCGCTTGCGGGCCCGCGTCACTCCCACGTAGGCCAGCCGTCGCTCCTCGGCGATCGCATTCAGGCCGTCGGCCAGCGACCGATGGTGCGGGAGGATTCCCTCCTCGAGCCCCACCATCCAGACGTTGTCGAACTCGAGCCCCTTCGCGGCGTGGAGCGTCATGAGACGGAGGAGACGCTTCGTCGGCTTGTCGTCCTTGGGACGCTCCGCCTCCTTGACGTCGAGGACGAGGTCGTCGAGATAACCACGGACGAGCCGGCCGACATCCTTCTCCTGACGATGCTCAGCTTGGTGCTCGGCCAAGCCGTTGACGACCTGCTCGACACACTGCCAACGCGCCTCGAGCTCTTCTGCGTCCTCGTATTCGCGTTCGAGAAACGCCCGGTAGCCCGCTTGATCGAGGAGGGCCCGGATCGCGACGGCCGGGTCCGGGCGGCCCTCGCCGCTGCCGAGCGTGATCAGCTTCTCGAGGGCCGTCAGCCCGCCGGTCGCGGCGTTGCTCAAGGTCCCGTCCGAGCGCCGCCCGAGCAACTCCCGCCACAGGCTCCGCCCCGCCGAGTGGGCTGCCGTCCGCGCCTGGAGGACGGCCGACGAGGAGAGGCCGCGCGGAGGGACGTTCGCGATCCGCGACAGGGCCATGTCGTCGTCGGGATCGACCATCATCCGCAGGAACGACATCACGTCCTTGACCTCGCGGCGATCGAAGAACGATCGGCTGCCGACGAG
>CANGGC010000257.1 GCA_947453125.1 Planctomycetaceae bacterium
ATCGTGCTGGCGGAATTCTGCCGACTCAGGCCGGCGGTGCAGTGGCACATCGAAGCCTCCGACATCTCGCAGCGGATGCTCGAACGCTGCCAGCAGGCGATCTACGATGCCGACAAGGTGAGCGTGCCGCAGCCGGAATGGCTGGAGCGGTATTTCCTCCGCGGGATCGGCGACCGCGACGGCTACTTCCGGGTCAAAAACGATCTCCGCCGGCATGTGACCGTCCGCTACGTCAACCTCTTCCAGGACGTCTACCCCGTCCCGCGCGGCCTGGATGTGATCTTTTGCCGGAATGTCATGATCTACTTCGATGTCCCCTCGCGAAACACGCTCATCGAGCGACTCTCCGATCAGCTCGCCCCGGGGGGATTCCTGTTTGTCGGCCATTCGGAGAGCCTCATCGGCCTCCGCCACGGCCTCCGCACGATCGCCCCGAGTGTCTACATGCGTCCCGAGTGACACGCCCCGGCCCGCTTGAGGGCCCCGCTCCCAGTCTCAGGTTTCCCATGAGCGTCCCGTCGACCCAAAAGAAACTCCGCGTGCTTGTCGTCGACGATTCGGCACTCGTGCGGAAGACGATCACTGATGCGCTCAATCTCGATCCGGGGATCGAGGTGGTGGGATCGGCCTGCGATCCCTATGTGGCCCGCGAGAAGATCATGCGGCTCGCCCCCGACGTGCTCACGCTCGACCTCGAGATGCCGCGGATGGACGGGCTGACCTTCCTGCGGATCCTCATGCAGCACCATCCGATGCCGGTGGTGGTGGTCAGCTCCCTGGCCCAAGCCGGCTCGCAGGTGGCCCTCGATGCCCTCGAAGCCGGCGCCGTCGACGTCCTCGCCAAGCCCAACGGCACGATGTCGGTCGGGGCGCTCGCCGGGCAACTCGCCCACCACGTCAAGGCAGCAGCGGCCTCGGTGCGCTTCCGCGGCATGATGGCCCGGGCCGACCGCTCCACGACGAGCTCGACCGCCGCGGCCGCCAAGCCGGCCGTGGCCAACGAGACGTCAGCAGCCGGGCCGAAGCCTCCTCCCTACACCGGCCGGGTCGACAACCGCCAGTTGATCGTCATCGGGGCCTCGACCGGGGGCGTCGAAGCGCTGCGGACGGTGCTCCCCAATCTCCCCGAAGGCCTGCCGCCGATCGCGGTCGTACAGCACATCTCCCCCTATTTTTCCAAGGCCGTTGCCGGCCGCCTCGATTCGCTCTGCTCGATGCGGGTCGTCGAGGCCGAGGATGGCATGATCCTCGAGCGTGGCACCTGCGTTGTGGCCCCCGGCGACTTCCACCTCGCCCTCACCTGGCAGGGGGAGGGCTACAAGACGCGGCTCATGCAGAGCCCGCCGGTGCACCATTGCCGGCCGAGCGTCGACGTCCTCTTCCGCTCCGTCGCCGAGGCGGGGGGAAAGCATGTCGTCGCCGCGCTCCTGACGGGGATGGGAAGCGACGGCGCGATGGGGATGGCGGCGATCCGCAAGGCCGGGGGCAGGACGATCGCCGAACATGAGAAGACGTGCGTCGTCTACGGGATGCCGCGGGCAGCGATCGAGCTCGGCGTCGTCGACCTCGTCCTTCCGCTCCCGCAGATCGCAGGCGCGATCGTCGATGGCGTGGCCCGCAAGCCCTTGGCCACGTTCTGAACGGCCGACCGGAAGCGGTCTCCCACTGAGCGGCAGCGGTCTCCGAGGTCGACCGGGCGGGGATCCGATTCAGCCCGCTGAAACGGGGCTGTTGAGGAAGAACGTCTTCACGGGGCCGAGCCCCTTGCACTCGACAAACCCGCGATCCTCGAGGGGGAATCGCCCCCGGAGCTGGGCTTCGGTCTGCTCGGAAATGTGGATTCGACCGGGCTGGCCCGACGACTCCATCCGGCTGGCGACGTTGACGGTGTCGCCCCACAGGTCGTAGGTGAACTTGATCTTGCCGATCACCCCCGCCACGACGGGGCCGGTGTGGATCCCCACCCGCATCTCGAGTTCGGTGCCGTTGGCACGGTTGATGCTGGCGAGGGCGTCGATCATTTCGAGGGCGCACTCGGCCACCGCGGCAGCATGGTCGTCGCGATGGAGCGGAATCCCGCCGACGAGCATGTAGCAGTCGCCGATCGTCTTGATCTTCTCCACCCCATGCTTCTCGACGATCAGGTCGAAGGCGGTGAAGATCTCGTTGAGCATCGAGACGAGATCGGCCGGCGCGGTGTGCCGCGACAGGGCGGTGAACCCGCACAGATCGGCGAACATCACCGTCACGATCTCGTGCCCGTTGGCGATCGACTTCTCCCCCCCCTTCAGCCGGCCGGCAATCGCCGACGGGAGAATGTTGAGGAGGAGCCGCTCCGACTTCTCTCGTTCGCGCTCCACGAGTTCCTTTTCGGCCTGAAGCTGGAGGAGCCGGAGCCGCTCCAGGTCGCGGAGCCGCTTCTTCTCGAGCGAGGTCGAGACGCGGGCCCGCAGGAGCGTGAGATTCGGCGGCTTGGTGAGGTAATCCTCGGCCCCGGCCTCGATGCACTGCACCGCCATGTCGATCTGGTCGGCCCCGGAGATGACGATCACCGGCAGCCCTTTGAGGTCGGGGGCGAGGTTGATCGCCGCCAACACCTCGAGCCCCGTCATCACCGGCATCTCCATGTCGAGGAGCACCAGGTCGAAGGGGGCGGCCAGCATCTTCGCCACGGCATCCGCGCCATCGACCGCCTCGACGACATTTCGAAAGCCGATCTCGCCAAGGGCCTTCTTGAGGACAGCGCGCATCATCCGGCTGTCATCGACGAGGAGCACCTGGGCCTTGGCGAGCCAGTGGTCGGCCGAGGCGGGCTCGGCGGGATCGGCGATCTCCGTCGCATGGTCTTCGCTCAAAGCATCGTCTCCGCAGACTGCTTGAAGGGGGCCGTCAGGGATTCCGTTCAGACCAGCCTGCCGTGGAGGCCTCAGGCCGAATGGTCCCGCGACTCGCCAGCCAGCCGGTCGTGGGCTTCTTGGATGAGCGCTTCGGTCTCGTCCCAGCCGATGCATCCATCGGTGATCGAGACGCCATAGGTGAGCTTCGAGCGGTCGGCCTGAGCGGGCTGGCTGCCGGGCTCGATGTTGCTCTCGAGCATCATGCCGACGATCGAACGGTCGCCGGCGACCCGCTGGGCGAGGACGTCGCGCCACACGATCGATTGGCGGCGGTGATCCTTCCCGGAATTGGCGTGGCTGCAATCGACGATCACGCGGGGCGGCAGGCCGGCCGCCTCGAGGCGGGTGCGGGCCTCATGGAGCACCTCGGGGGCGTAGTTGGAGCCGCTCCGGCCGCCGCGGAGCATGAGCACCCCCCAGGGGTTGCCGGTGGTCGAGACGACGCAGGTGCCGCCGTCGTTGTCGATGCCGAGGAAGCTGTGCGGGGCCCGGGCCGACTGCATGGCATCGACGGCCGCCTGGAGGGAGCCGTCGGTGGAGTTTTTGAAACCGACCGGCATCGACAGGCCGCTGGCCATCTGGCGGTGGGTGGGCGACTCGGTTGTCCGGGCGCCGATCGCCCCGAGGACGATCGTGTCGGCGATGTACTGCGGCGTGATCGGCTCGAGAAACTCCGTCGCCGTCGGCAGCCCCATCTGGGCGATCTCGATGAGGAGCCCACGGGCGATCCGCAGGCCGGTGCCGACGTCGAAGCTGTCGTCGATGTGCGGATCGTTGATCAGCCCCTTCCAGCCGACGGTCGTCCGCGGCTTCTCGAAATAGACGCGCATCACGACGAGGATCCGCCCGGAAACCCGCTCGGCGAGGCTCCGCAACCGCCCGGCATACTCGCGGGCAGCATCGAGGTCGTGGATCGAGCAGGGGCCGACCACCGCGAGGAGCCGGGGATCCGCCCCCGACAGCACCCGCTCCACCGCGAGGCGACCGGCGAGGATCGTGGCCGTGGCTGCGGAATCGAGCGGCAGCAAGGCCATGAGCCGGGCGGGGGGCACCAGCGCATCCAGACTGCGAATCCGCAGGTTGGACGTCGGCGGGCCGGCCGAGCCGGCGGGGGGGACGGAGGCGGGGGCAGGACGGGCGGTGGTGTCGGCTGGCTTCATCCCTTCACTCTACACCATGCCCGACACCATGCCCGCGGACCGATCCCCCCGTGCCGGCCAAGCCTTGGAAAACCGGCGTTTTCCTCCGGGAATCCATCCGCCGGAGGGGTCGAAATTCCGCCCGGCCCGACCGGGGCGAAAAACCGCGACAGCCCCTCACGCCCCGGGTCACTTTTCGTGTATTTTTGAGAGGCTTGCTTTCCGTCGTACGCTCCCCACTGATCGACCGCACCACCGAAGGACTTCCGCCATGGCCACCGCTTCACGCCCCCGCACGACCGACACCGTGATTTCCGGTGCCGACGTGGTGGTCGAGTCGCTCATTGCCCACGGCGTCGATGTCATCTTCGCCTATCCGGGCGGGGCGAGCATGCCCCTCCATCAGTCGCTCACCCGCTACGCCGATCGGATCCGGACGATCCTTCCCCGCCACGAGCAGGGGGGAGCATTTGCGGCCCAGGGCTACGCCCGCACGACCGGGCGGATCGGCGTCTGCATGGGCACCAGCGGCCCCGGAGCACTCAATCTCGTCACGGCGATCGCCGACGCAAAGCTCGACAGCATCCCGATGCTCGTCCTCACCGGTCAGGTCGGCACGAGCGTCATCGGCACCGACGCCTTCCAGGAAACCCCGATGGTGGAGGTCTGCCGTGGGATCACGAAGCACCACTACCTCGTCACCGATCCGGCCGACATCGCCCGCGTGATGCGCGAGGCCTTCCACATCGCCACCACCGGCCGCCCCGGCCCCGTGCTCGTCGATCTCCCCAAGAACATCCAGGTCGCGCAGCTCGTCCCCGATTTCGCCGCAGCGATGAACCTGCCCGGCTATCGGCCGGAGGTTCGTCGGGCCCACCCGGAGCAGATCGCCCAGGTGGCCGCGGCGATCAAGCGTGCCAAGCGCCCCGTGATCTACGCCGGTGGCGGCGTGATCTCCGCCGGTGCCTCCGAGGAGCTCCGCGA
>CANGGC010000258.1 GCA_947453125.1 Planctomycetaceae bacterium
CCTGTCGGCTCTGGATCGCCTGGTGGCGGCGCTGGTCGCGCCCATGGCGCCGTGGTCGCGGGCCATCGGCGGCTTATGATCAGACGGTCAGAGACTCAGAAATCGACTTGGGCCACGGGCCGCTCAACAATTCAGTCGGTCCCGAATTGCGGACAACATCAATATCCAGGACTCGGCGGCAAGCGAGAAGGGGAGGTCACGTGCCCGCGTAGGCCGATTCCAGCAGCCCATAGAGCCGCGATCCCGACTTCAGCGGCACCAAAAGAGCGGGGGGTTTGCTGCCGCCCTTGCCGAGGAGCCAGCGGACCGTCGACTCCAGGGCCGGGTCCGGTGATGCCACTGCTGCCATGCGACGAAGTGCTTCCGACACCTGCACCGACTCCGTGCTCTGCGACGTGATCAGGCTTCGGAAGCCGCTCGTCTGATCGCTGTAGGTGTTCAGGGCCTGGGTGACGGCGGCGGCGATTTTCTCCAGCCGTGCGCGCCGCTCTCGATTCATGGCGGCCTGGTTCTGGCCCGCCTCGATTCGCCGATTCTCGGCATCCATCTTCCGAAGCAGGTCGGCGAGGGCTGCCACGTTGGCCGCCTCGACCTCGCGGCGTCGGGTGAGAATGGCGTCGATAGAGTTGTGAAACCGCTCCCAGTGTTCCGCCTCTGCCCGTTCGGCCTTGGCGACGTTCCCATACGCCCGCACGTCCTGGCCGCCGAACGTGGCGAGTTCCTCCAGCCGCTCGCCCACCATGTCATCGATCGACACTTCACCCGCCAACGCCTCGGGCACCCCCAACTGCTCGAGGTGCTCGTGGAGTGATTCATCGACCGAAATGTGTTCGGCCAGCGTGCTGCTGACCGCCTGGCCGATCGTTGTGCACAGCGCCGTGCGGTCAGGGCCGTATCGAAACTCGAAGCGAGATTTCTTCACGCCCTCATAGGCCTGCTGCTTCAAAGCGCTCGCTCGCCGCAGCAATGTATCAAGGTCGTGGTTGCAGCCAGCCGAGCCGACGCCATTTTCCCTGGAGAACTCACCGATGTGGAAGCCCACGAGATCGGTCGCCGAGCAGAGGTGAATCACCTGTAAGCCGAGGAACGGGCACGCCTTGAGGGCCTCGTGGTCGATTGGCAATCCACCAGCAAGGACGGTCTGGGCGGCGTGTATCTCGTTGAAGTCCCGACACGCGCAGTAGATCGTCGCCATGAGCCTGGCGGTGGCCGAGGCTGCTCGGGCGGCGATGGCGGGCACGTCCGTGCCGGTGCCGGCGAGTGAAATGCAGGCGCAGGTGAAGCTTGCCCCTTTACAGGCGACTTCCAAGCCGAGTTCCTCGAGGTCGCGCTGCAGCATCGTCTCTAAAGCGCCGATCGCGAAGGCGGCGGCGCCATCGGCCGATCCGCGGCGGAACTTGCGGGCCTCATACGCGCTCATGGAGGTGGAGATGAGTTGTTTCGTGCTGTTGGCGAGTTGGACCCCCTCGGAAAAGGTTCCGATGTACGGAATGCAGTTTTGGACCTCTTCAAACAACACCTGCCCGAGCAGGCTGTTGATCTCGGCAGCCGCGACGTCGCGGATCTCTGGAAGCAGGAGCGAATTCATCAGGTCTTGCGCGTGAAATTGGCTCGACACCGCCTCCGTGAGCGTCGATGCCGCATGGCTCGCACCGCTCGCGACGTGGTCTTTTGCGCCGGCAACGACGTGTCCGATTGGTTTCGTCACGGGAGAGAATGCGGTGCTGATTGAGTCGGCTGCACGCCCGACCGCCGACGTCATGGGCCGGAAGGTGTGGCCGACGCGGGAGGCGAATGCCTGTAGCGCCGGCCACTCGGACGCGAGGTCACTCCAGGCGGAGGCAGTCTCCCCCGCGGCGTCCTTCAGGCCGAAAAAGTCCTTGGAGCCGTTGCGATAGACGAGCCGTGCCCCGATGAAGGCGCGGCCGATGAGCCGTTGTTGTGTTTCCGTGATCCTCGTGATGGCGACGTCTTCGGCCTGGGTGAGTTTGAGCGTCTGCTTCTCCGCCTGAGTCTCCGCCCAGATCGCCGTGACTTGGTCAAGGCCGCGTTTCCTCGAGCCCTTCCGCTGGGCCTTGGAATTATGCCACCGCTGGATTGCGTGGATGACTGCCATTCGCGACTGGTCGGTTCGCTGGGAAAGATATGCCGCGGCAGCGGTGTAGACGGCCTGCCACTCCTCGGAACGCGGGGCCCCCGTGCCGGCGTTGAAGGCTTCGAGATCGGCGAGCGTATAAGTCACGTTAGACGGCTTTCTCTGGCGAAAGGCTGCGTGGCCCCGGCAGCCAAAACCATAGCCCGGTCAATCGTGCCTTGGCAATCACTCCTGCGCGAGCAAGACGCACAAGCGGCTTCCCGAAGAAGTCTGCAACGAGGTCTTCTGCTTCATCCTCTCCGTCGCCGCCCACAAGGGGCTGCTCTGGTAGCCTGCCTTGGGAATCCTGATCCAGTCGTTCTGAACCGGGCTCGCAAGATCCCTGCCATTGGAACATCAACGGCTGCACCGCCCGTGATTTCGGACAGTGCAGCCGTTTTTTGTTCCAAGCGTCGCCGCATGCGGTCGCGTGCGTGCGTGCACAACGTCAGCTTTGACGTCGCCTCACCGGGGTGCTTCGACGAACCGCCGGGTGATCACGCCCGGCGGCGGATTCCAAATCGGATCGACCCCGGCCGGGAGCGGCGCGGCTTTCACGGAGATCCGTCGCGGGGCCGATTCGAAATAGAGCTCGAGGGCCGGGCAGAGCCAGCACTCCATCGGCAGGCCGGCTACCACCCCCTCGTAGTCGTTTCCAAAGTCACCCTCCCCCCGCGACACCCAGGTGAGCTCCACGTCGCGGCCCGGGAAGGGCTCGGCCGCAAACGTCATTTCGAAGCCCCGCGCCGCCGCAGGCAAGCGATTGACCTCCACGAGTCTCGTGATCATCTCGCTGGCACCGCGCACGAAGGCCTCTTCCTTGAGGCCCGTCCGGGCGTCGTCAAACACCCAGCAACCGCTCTGCAGGTAGGGATAAAGGACAAGGGTTCTCATCAGGATCTCCTTTGGGGGTGGCGACGACGGCTGTTGAACCGAATCGACAGGCATCCAAGCTGCATGGCGAGCTCCTCTCGCCGGCGACTGTTTTCGTCCGGAACGTTCCGGGCGACGCATCCTCGAGATCCATTGCTGGATCCCGGAACCACCTTGTCAGCGAGGCAGAGGCCTTCGCCGCCAGGTTGGACGGTCGACCCCTTCCAGGGCCGGCCAATCGAGCCGAATGCTGGGGGTATTCTACCGCCCCATGGAGGGTGGTCTACGGGTGTTCCGTGTCATAGGCCGGCGTGAGGCCGAACTGCTTGAGCCGCACGCGGCCCTGCGGGAAACGCACGGTGATTTCCAGCTCACCGCCCATGGCAGCCATCAGCTTCTGAAGCGTCGAAACCATCATGTCGGTTTGGCCTTCGAGCTTCGCCCAACTCGGCTGCTTCATGCCGGCGGCCTTCGCCATCTCGCTTTGCGTCTTTCCGAGTGCCTCGCGGATCTCGCTGAGCACCATCTCGGCGAGGAGCTCCCGGGTGCGCCGCGCCGCGATTCGCCTCGTCTTGGCGGTACCCGTTCGCGCCACGAGTTCCCGAAACGATTTCGCCACGTCACTTGCCTCCGCGCTTCTTTGCCGTCTTCTTTTCCCGATCGAGATGCTCGGTGTAGAGCATGTCGGCCTTGGCGATCAATTGCCGGTAGAACGGCCGCTGCGCTCGGCCGCGTTTGTCTCCGCCAACCAAGAGGACGAATGTCGCCACCGTCCACATGAGTGTGTATAGCCTATTGGCTATTCTTTACCGAGGCAAGCCGGACGGTGTCCTCGAGGAGCCCACGCCAAGAAGTGTACGTGCGTCCACACCCTGATCAAGCCCGGCAAAAGCTTTCTCGCTGACGACGAAGTGGACGAGGGTGCGAAGGCCGTCTGGCCCTCACGCAGTCACCCGGACAAACTCCCCGACGATCATCAGATCCGCCGCGTCCTCGGGCTCGAGCCCGATCGGCTCGAAGGCCGGATTCAGAGGCCACAGCTGAATCGAATCATGCCGCCAGCCGTCGGCCGTGACGCTCTTCTCCGCGTGATATTTCTTGACGGTGAACCGGCCGCCGTTGTCGCCGGCGCCGAGCGTGGTGAACTGCACGAGCACGATCCGCCCCTCGCGCGAGCCTGCCGGGCACGGCCGGAACAGGCACCATGACCCGTCCGGGATCAGCGGCTCCATCGACGCGCCGGTCACCCGGGCCGCAAACATCCCGGGCTTGATCGCCACGCCCGGCACCTCAGCCCAGCCGATCTCCTCTGGGCTGCTCTCTGGGCCCCAGAAGCCGGCCGCAACGGCGAGGTCGTACACCGGGACATGGGTCGCATAACGGGCCGCAGACGGTGGCGATTCGATGAGCGGCAGCGGCGGGGCAGAGTCGATCGGAGTGGAGACCGAAATCGGCAGGACGGAAGACCTGTCGCTCCCAGCGGGCGAGGCAGACCATCCTCCATCGATCGAGGTGAACTCAACTTCAAAGCCGGTGCCCGGGAGCCCGGCGTCGGGGCCGAACCACTCGCGGAGCAGCGCGGCGAGCTGGTTTTGCTTGTCGCTCGCGTCGGCTGGATGGGCGACGTTGCAGGCCACCTTCACGAATCGAAACACCCACTCGGACCCATCAGGCAGACGGACGCGCGTCGGGCCCGTCGGCCGGGAAGGCACAGCCTCGACCGTCGGCAGGAAGAGGATCGGTTTACCGGCAGAGTGGGAGACCTTGGCGCGGAACGCGGAAGAGGCTGCCGCCCCTTCGCTCCCTCGAGGGGCTGTCGAAGAAACCAATCGGGATTGCGCGTAGTGCGCCAGCCGATAATCGACGAGCTCGGCCGTGAGCGATTCGAAGGCCGGGCGATGTGCGGCGTCGATCTTGAAGTTTGCCGCAAACCGATCGCCACGGCGGTTGAACCAGCGCCGACCCGCTTGCTCGTCCATCCACCGCGACAGCGGCCATTCCAGCCACCACGC
>CANGGC010000259.1 GCA_947453125.1 Planctomycetaceae bacterium
CCAATTGCTGCCTGTCAGAGGGCTCGAGACTCCCCCGTTCGGCACGTGACCGGAAGAGAAGGTCGACCTCCCCACGAACCTCGTCATACCGATGATCCGAGAGGATCGGCGGATAGCCGATGGCCCCGGTATCCGGATCGAGTTCGTTCCGAAGAAGCAGCGGCGGAACGCCTCGATGAGCGATCGATATGACGTCTCGACGCGGCGGTTCTGCCGTATTCCGCTGGTTGGCGAGCGCCCCCCGAAAGGCAGCCTGCTCCGCGAGCATCCGATTCCGGATCTCCACCGCTTTCGCCTCCTCGAGATTTTTCGCCGCCTGAGCCTGCATTGCTTGTGCCTGGGCCCCGGCGACACGCAACCTCGCTTCACCAGCCATCGCGGCACTGGCGGCCGTGCCACCGCCACCCCGCCGTCCCCGCCGTCGATTCCCGGCGAACACCGGTTGACAGGCCGCCGCGAGCAGAACGACCGACAAGGCCCAGACCAACCCCCGCCTCAACACCAGTGAAGCCAAAACGCACCTCCCGTCGTGGTTCGCCCAAGCTCGTCCAATGCCCTTGCAGAGATTCTACGGCGTCTGCCCATGCGCGGGTCGAAAGCGGGCTGTCGATTGGCCGTCGTGGCGTTACGCCTCGCGAAATCGGCTTCCGCGACAGCCACGCCCGAAATACCCATGAAACGGAGCGCGGAACGACACTTGCACGGGGATCGCGGCCATCATGGGACGACTCTCTACCCGTTTGCAGCAGGCAGTGTGCCGTTGCGTACGGCCTTGGTGAATCGTTCGAAGTCCTTCTCGCATCGGTCCGCGTAGCGGCTGGCGAAAGTGGCCAACGCGTCGGCCAATTGCTTCCCGTTGCCGATGTATCCGCTCACTGCCACGGTGTCGCGCCCCTTGGCGTGGGCCCGGGCGAGCGTTCGCCCGCACAGCGTCCCGACACGTGGCAGCATCGGTCCGTCGAGTTCCGCAGGGGGCAGGGATGTCTTCATGTCGCGGAGTTGCCGGACATAGTAATGGTAGCCGTCATTGTCCTCTGCCCACCCCAAAAACAGGTCACTTGCCGATTGCATCAGACGCTGCCCCAACACGACCCGCTGCCCGTGGTGGGGATTCGGCTTCGAGAGAGACTGGGATTCGAGCACCGATGGCCCCGCCTCCTTCACTTGGAGGATGAGAAAGTCCCCCCCTTCGGACACGTACAGGGCGATACCACACCGGGTGCCGACGCTGCTGACACCCACCGACTTGAGCGCCATGTCTGCGAAGTGGTAGCGCGCGAGCAACTGTTGGCGATCGGCCGAGAGTGACTCCGGGTATCGGCGGAGCACCATCTCGAAATCCTTCTTGAGCCTACCATCGCTCGGCATGGGGGCGATGTTTGGTGCATCGTGCCTGAAGCGGGCAACCGCTCCTGTCGCGTCGATGAGTTTGCCCACGAGATGGTCGCTCGTCCGCCGTCTGGTCTCCTCGACGAACGCTATGCGGCGACGACGGATCGGTTCGTCGGGGGACTCCCGGATGAAGTCATCGGAATCGGTCGACGCATACCATGCGTCGAGCGGTGACATGAAGACGTGTGCGCGCAGCCGGGCTGCATAGGAGCGCACCGTCGCCACGACGATCTCCCTTTGGTCGGCCCGGCTGCAAGACTTCTCCCGGGCCAGCAGCACGAGGTTCGCGGCCAGACGCTTGAGGTCGAACTCCCACGATGCGGCGAGCGTCTCGTCGAAATCTGTGATGTCGAAGAGCAGTCGTCGCTCGGGCGACGCGAAGAATCCGAAGTTCCCGATGTGGCAGTCGCCGCACGCCTGCACGAAGAGTTGCGTCAGGGGACACTGCCCGACGTCCGATGCCATGCTGGCGGCCGTCCCCCGCATGTACATGAAGGGAGACTCGCTCATTCGCTCATAGCGGAGAGGCAGGAGACCGCGGATCCGGCTCGGCTCGCTGGCCCGCAACAGGTCGATGGGGTCTTGAATGCGGAAATCGTCTCGCCAGAGGGCGTGCTCGCTGCGGGAAACCCTTCTCCGCACGCCCTTTCCGACATCGAGTCGCTCGCTCCAAGATGCGGCGCGATGGGAACTTTCCATGGTGTGATCGGTCGAATGTACGCGAATGTCGATCGGGAGCGCTCAGAAATCAGACGCAGTGCAGTTTTGGCTCAGCTCGGACTCTCCCAAGTTTACCCAGCCGTCGAGTCGGGTTCGACAGTCCACCGTTCACCCGCATCGACCGAACGCGTCGGGCATTCCATCGCCCTACAACACGTCCCGGCTGGTTTGCGTTGCCGGGGCGCTCCTGGTTCGGGCATCCTTGCCATCAGGAGGATCTCTCCGACGGAGGGCCGCTTTGTGCCGATGGTGGCGATTCTCCGGAATGCGCCGCTGGAGATCACTGGCAATCTCAGCAAGCGTGATCCCCAGACCGTGGTATCCAGCTTGGGGGCAGGGCTTGCCGCCTGGTGTTGAAAACTCACGACGGTGCGTGCCCAAGGCACTGCCAGGAAACACGATCTAGGTTTGTCAGAATCGTGATCGCATCCAGATGAAGCCGCTGTGGAGCGGCATGCCGGAGCCCTCGGCCAAAAGGCAGGGTGTCCAGCGTCGACAAGCGAACAGTCAGCCTCGGGTCGGGTGCGCCGTCCGATGCCAAATGCCTTCCCAGGACCACACCGACTCCCATGAACAGGTCTCGACGGCAAGTGCCCGGCCAGCGCTACTCCCAGGCGTCCCCCCAGGGCAAAGTCCAAGTCCTTGTCAGCGCGCTCCACGCCGTGCTCGCGCTCGGTGGGATTGGTTGGGCTCTCGCGGCACAGGTCAGAGAATCCCGCGCGGACACCGTTCGGATCCTTCATCACGACCTCGACGCGTTGCAGGCCCGCGCGGAACTGATCCAACAGGCCCGCGACGAGATCAACGTGGCGTCGTACGTCATCGGCGACGGCCGGGTGCCGCTGTCCGTGTTTGCCCTCCTTCGCGATGCCGCGAGACGCGGCGTCACCGTGCGTGTGATCGTGGACGGCCATCGGGGAAACAACCTCATCTCCCCAGCCGTCCTGTCGCTTCTCAAGCGGGAAGGGGTGGAGATCCGGGAGTTCCGCCGGGACGGCAGGAATCGGCCCGATCTCGGTCTGCAGCATATGCACGACAAGCTCTTGGTCGTGGACGGGATGGACGCGATCACCGGCGGTCGGAATCTCGCCGATGAATACTTCGGCGTGGGCGAGCGGGGCGGTAACTTCGTCGATCGTGACGTCCATGTCAGCGGTTATTCCGCGGCGGCCGCACGGGCGTACTTCCTCGATCGCTGGGCGACGTGCTCCCCTGTCGTTCCCTGCGCTGGTGTTGCCAGCGATTCGGATCGGAGCCAGCCTGATCAGGCTGTCGAGCGGCTCGATGCGGCGCTTGCCTGGTTCCTGCCACAAGGCCTGTCGGACGGGCTCCCTGACCACCAGAGGAGCCTGCAGGGCACCCATCACGAGTTGGTTGTAGAGCAAGCCACGTCTGTCAGCCCTGCGAGGGAATCACGAGTTGAGTTCCTGCACGACGTGCCCGGTGGCAGCAAGCAAGATGCGGGCAGCATCGGCCCGCGGATCCTCGAGCTTCTTGCCGCCGCCCAGAGGAGCATCATCTTGGAGACGCCCTATCTCGTGATGTCGCATCGGCTCAAGCACGTGCTTCGTACGGCTCGCTCGCGGGGCATATCGGTCTGCATCCTCACCAACTCGCTCGAGACCAACAACCAACTCTGGGCCCATGCCGCCTACGCCGACCAGCGACGCTGGATGCGCCGGCACGGGATCGAGTTGCATGAACTCAAGGGGGGCGACCACTTGCATGCCAAGGCAGCTGTGATTGACGACGCGACCGCGATCATCGGCAGCTACAACTTCGATCCGCTCTCGGAGAAGATCAATTCCGAGGTCGCCATCCTGGTCCACGACCCTGCCGTGTCGGCCGGGTTGGCCGCGTCGATTCGGGAGCACATGGAGCGATCCCTGGCCGTCCCTTCGCGCGGCAACCTGATCGGCTGGGACGCCCGTACAAACTCCGTCGATCGCGGGACGCTGGCCACTTTTCGGCGTCGCCGGCTCATCGCTCCGGTAATCAAGCCATTCCTTTGAATTGGCCTTGGAAAACTCGCCAGCGGTGCGGCGACGCATCGCCCCAGCACTGTTCGACAACAGATGGAGAAGTGCGTTTTATCGCCTTCTGGTCCTGCGCTTCTTCAGCCCCCTGTCGATCACCGGCGAACGCCGGTTGAATGGTGGAGCATGCGGCCGACTCGCTGGGCGTTCGACAGGCGAGCGATCTTATCGGCAACCGAAGAACGATGACCAGGACGGGGCTGTTTCCAATGGCCACTCCAACGTCACCTACGCCATGAACGAGGATCCACGATGATCAAAGGCGTGGGAAACCCCTGCTGTCAGTGCTCACACCCTCGGAGACCACCACCAGCACGAACCGGGCCAACGAGGACGCCCGTGCCCTCACATCCGCCATCCTTTTTCCTGATTGGCCGTGAGCATGTTTTGAGCGAAGTCCGCCGCGATCGAGTGGCCCGCACCATGGCCGGTGTCGAGGTGGGGCGGGAGATCGATTTGGGCGAGCTACCTGCTCTCCCGGTCGTCGGCTGAGCTTTGTGCTGCTACCGGAAGGCTTGCGATGGGTGAATGAGGGAGCGAGTCCCGCGGTCCAGCCTGTGGGAAAAGCGACTTGGGGCCCCAGTCGTGTTGGACCCACGGTCTTCGACGACTGTTTTTACAGCCGTTCCTCCCGCTTCCTCGGAGATCAGTTCGCGGTATTCACGCGCGAAACCACCGTGGCAGCCGTGGCGTCGATAGGAGCATCTTGGGCAACAGTCATCGACTCAGTAGCCCCCTCGGCGAGAAGCGCCACCGGGTCGATCGAGAGATCCAGGTCGTGGCCGCCGACCAGATCGACTCGCTTCACCGCCGTAATTTGACGGCCGTCGATCGTCACCGCCACCTTCACCTCGTAACC
>CANGGC010000260.1 GCA_947453125.1 Planctomycetaceae bacterium
ACAAGCGACCGCAAGCCTGCCCGGCCGCCGGGGCCGCGCGTGAGCAGGAGGCGCACCAGCGACAACAAGCCGACCAGCGCCAGGACACCTGAGAGGAAAAACATCCCCACCGCCGCCTGGGCCTCGAGCCGCCCCCCGAGCGCCGCGACGGCGAGCGCCCCGACGAGCGAGAGGAGCGCCACCACGAGCGCCCGGCGGCCGGCCCGGGGGCGATCGGCGGCTGCCAGATCGCCTCCCCCCCGCAACAGCGTCAGCGGCTTCTGACCGGCGGCTCGGCGGGCGGCCGACACGATCGCCGCCATCGAGAGGAGAAAGCCGGCCACGGCCCCGGGCCAGAGGCTCGTCCAGCGGATGGCCCCGTCCCCGAATGCCGAACTCGATCCGGCCGCGACCGAGGCGTTCCACGATGACGAGAGGGCCCCGAGGAGGAGCCGCGCCCACGCCGGCCCGACCGCCGTGCCGACGATGCCTCCGACGGCCGCGGCGATGGCGCCGACGAGCACCAGCAACCGTGTGATCCGCGCTGCCGGCCAGCCGATCGCCGAAAGGACGCCGATGTCACGACGCCGCGCGGCGACCAGAAGATGGAAGAGGAGCCATTCCAGCAGCAGCCCTGAGGCAACGACGAAGCTCGACAGGGCGAGGAACAGCCCGCCAAACGGCGTCGATCCCTTGGCCGCCGCGAGGGCGTCGCGCCGCGAGGCCTCGACGCGGAGGCCGAGCCTCTCCGGGACGATTCTCCCGGCGAGCTCTGCGGCGACCTCCGCCCGCCGGCTCGTGGGAGGGACAAACCAAGCGGTCGTCGCGCCGAACCGACTCCCGGCGAGCCGTTCGCCGCAGCCGAGCGACACAAACGCCTTCGGCGTGGCCCCATGGGCCTTCCAGTAGCGGTCGTCCTCGTCGTGTGGCGGCACGGTGCGGACCTTCGATCGGTCGAAGGGGAAAGGGGGATCCCAGTCGGCGATCGACTTCTCGTCGGTGATCCCCTCGACCTCCGGCACGAGGCTCCGCGCCACGGCGGCCCCCTCCATCCGGGCGACACCAGTGATCCGCAGACGGTGGGTCATCTCCTCGACACGGCCGTGGAGCGTCTCGGAGCGAAAGAGGCGGACATCGACGTAGTCGCCCGGTGCCACCGGATGCCCCTGGGCGGCGAAATCGTCAGCCATCCACTGATCGATCACGATTCCCTCGTCGTCCGGGACCGCAAGCGTCCCACCGTCGCCGTCGAGCAGGCTCCCCACCGGGAGCGACGGCGTGTCGACGCCCAAGACCGTGGAATAGGGAATCGAAGCGGCCGGGAGCCCATCCGCAGCCGGCACGCCGATGTCATTGACGAGGAACGCGAGCGTCCGCTTCCCACCGAGCGGCCCGAGCACCTCCGCGGCGGCCCGGTCGACCTCCGTAGGGAGAAGGAGCCGGCGGCTGGAGAGCCGCAGCGCCCCGCCGGCCACTTCTTCGAGCTTCAGGCCGTGGTCTTCGAGCGTGGGATGGAGCGCCTGCCGGATCGCTTCCGGATCGACATCGCCCACGGCAAACGCGGCATTGGCGACATCCCCCCGGCGGAGCACCTCCTGCGCCGTGGACAGCGACAAAAGCGCCATCCCCCCGGTGACCTGGGCGGGGCGGAGTGAGAAACGACCGATCCCACGGGGGGGAAGCACGGCCACCACCCGCAATCGCCGGCCCAGCGACTCCATCGTCCGTCGCCCGAGGGGACTGTCGGCCGGCACGTCAGAACGCTTCGCGATCCGGAGGACGATCGTCTCACCGGTCGAGACGCCGAGATTCCTGGCGAGAACCTCGTTGATCGCCACCTCATCGCGGCCGACAGCCGGGGCCTCAGGATCGAAGCCGAGCGCGGCAGCCTCATCGCAGGCCAGCAGCGTCGCCCGGGCCGAACGCGGATCGCGGCCCGTGCTCCCCGGGGCGTCGAGGGCCACCTCGAGCACGATCGCTGGGATGACCGCGGGCCCAGCCCCGCGATTGCCTTCACGGGCCAGGTCGGCCCGCACGAAATCATCCGCCACGACGGTGGCGACGATGCCGCCGAGGCGTTCGAGGGCCAGGGCACGCAAGCCCCCCTGGAGGGCATCGCCGACGCCGAGGGCGCCGGCGATCGTCGCCGCCACGACCGCGCAGGCCGCGGTCAGCGCAACGAGTTGCAAAAACCATTGGCGGGCCAGCGACCAGGCGAGCGCCGGGATCGATCTGGCGGCGCCGCTTCCGGGACTGGCCGACGGATCGGCGTCAGGTCGGTTCATCCCTCCGCCCGCCCTTCGACGAGGCATCCGTCGACGAGCCGCCGGATGCCCCCAACCCGGGCGGCGATGGCCTCGGCATGGGTGACGACGACGAGCACGCCATTGACTTCGGCGGCGAGCTCGACGAGGAGGTCGGCAATCGCCCCGGCGGCATGGGCGTCGAGCTGGCCGGTCGGTTCGTCGGCCAACAGCAGCTGCGGTTCGAGCAGCAGGGCCCGAGCCACCGCCACCCGCTGACGCTCCCCGCCGGAGAGCTCGCCGGGGAAATGCCCAGTCCGGGCCGCGAGGCCGACGCGGGTGAGGAGCGCCCGCCCGCGTTCCTCAATGGCGCCGGTCACCCGCCCCGAGGCGAGGGCCGGGAGGACGACGTTGTCGAGCGCCGTGCAGCCATCGAGAAGGTGATGCTCCTGAAAGACGAAGCCGATGCGGCGATTCCGGAAGGCCGCCCGCTCGGCCGGAGTGCCCGCGAACGGGTCGACACCGTCGAGCCGGACGCGCCCCGAGGTTGGCTCGTCAAGGGCACCGAGGATCGAAAGGAGAGTGCTCTTCCCCGAACCACTCGGCCCCATCACCGTCGCCCGCTCCCCCGCAGCGAGGCGCAGATCGATCGATTGGAGCACCCGCACCGGCCCCGTCGGCGATGAATAGGCCTTCGTGACCTGGTCGACTTCGAGCACGCTTTCCTCCGCGAGCATGGGACGTCATCGGCAACACCAAAGGTCACCCCTCCAGGGCGCCACGGGCTGCGATCCGGTAGGGCGCCAGCCGCGTCTGAACGGAACCGGGGATCGGCACGGCCGCCGGAGCGAGCCCCGGACGGAGCAGGCAACGGACCGCCACCACGCGCCCCTGGGCGATCCACCGCCCCGCCTGCTCGAACCGGAACGCCCAGGTGACGCTCGATCGACCGATCGCCTCGAGGCCGACATAAATGTCGAGTTCGTCGTTGAAACGCACGGCCGACTTGTAGTCGCAGGCGGCGCTGACCCGCGGCCAGCTGTAGGTGCCGGGAGGCTCGCCATCCTTGCCGGCGGCGCCGTGCAAAGGCTCCGTCACAACCTCCACCAAGGGCACCCCGGCATGGCGGAGGAGTTCGTGCTCCGCCGACTCCATCCAGACGAAGAACGCCGAGAAGTGGGCGATGCCGGCGGCGTCAGTGTCGCGAAACTCCACCCGCCGCCGAGCGACGAAGGGGACGCTTGGCTCGTCGGTCGAAGAGGGTCCGCGGGACGCATTCATCGGGCGCATCACCGGGGGACGAGGCCACGCCGAAGGCGGGGCGAGCGGAAGCAAATCCACGACGACAGGGTGTTCACCCCGTCATCATTGCCCCCGACGAACGAGCAAGACCCTGAAACCAATCAGCCCTTCTGGGCCCGCCGACGTGCGGGCAGGCCCAGAAGAGGCTTTGACGGAATCGGTCACTCGCCGACGTATGGGAGCAGGGCCATGAAACGGGCCCGCTTGATGGCCGACGTGACGGCGTGCTGGCTAGCGGCCGTGCAGCCGCTCTTCCGCCGACCGAGGATCTTCGCCTGACGGTTGACGAGCTTCCCCAGGAGCTCGAGATCCTTGTAGTCGACATACATCGGACGCGGACGGTTGCCGTCGATGTAGATCGGGTCGCGCCGCTTGACCTTGGCGCGGGGCTTGGCCTTCTTCTTGGCGAACTTGCCGAACTTCGGATTGGCAGGAGGCATCGTGTGCTCGTGGGGAAACGGAACCGGGGAGAACGCCGGCGAATGATGGAAGCTCCCATCATACGCGCCGACCGGAAAACTTTAAACAGGGCTCATAAACGGGGCTTAGCAGAGGGGGCTCAACGGCCCACCAAAAACACCATCGACGCGGAGTGTTCCACGTCGATGGCGAAACAATCGGGGGAGTTTGGCCGGCAAGGCCGGCGGAGGCCGGGACAACGCCCCGGCCTCCGCCCAGCGGATGCCGAATGAGAACCCGGAAGACTAGTAGCGATCGCCGCCACCGTAGCCACGGCCACCGCCGCCGCCGCCGCCGTAGCCACCACCACCGCCGCCGCCGCCACCGTAGCCGCGGCCACCGCCGCCGCCGCCCGGACGACCACCACCGCCGCCGCCGCCACCCGGACGCGGGGTGCGTTCACGAGCTTCGTTGACGGTCAGCGGACGACCGTTGAGCTCGTGGCCATTAAGGGCCGCGATCGCGGCCTGGAGCCCGTCGTCGGTCTCCATCTCGACGAAACCGAAGCCACGCGACCGACCGGTTTCACGGTCGGAAATCACCTCGGCGGAGCGCACGGCACCGTGCGCGGAAAACATCTGCTCCAGATCGGAGGACGTGGTGGACCAAGGCAGGTTCCCCACGTAAATCTTCCGGGACATAAAAACAACCTCTAGGACTCGGGAACTGGTACCTGGAATCAAATCGACTTGTCGACCATCGCCGAAGCACGCACCGCAGTTCCCGATCGGACTCGATGTGCGGACGAAAGTCAGTCGTACGCCAGAAGTTCTAGCATTTCGACGATCCACGGACAACTCCGCCCGTGGTGTCAAGGGCTTCCCAGGGGAAATTTTTTTGCCCCACCGCCGAAACCCCCCCTCATGAGCGAGCGTCCGTGCTCGGCTTAGAGTTCGATCCAGGACTCACTGAGCGGCGGAGGAAGGGCCCTTCTTCCGGGCGTTTTTCCGCTGTTCCTCGGCTGCCCGCCACTCCCAGGGGGCCACCGGATCGGCATCGACCCAGAGGCCGAGATGACGGGCCT
>CANGGC010000261.1 GCA_947453125.1 Planctomycetaceae bacterium
TCATGGTTTCTCGGTATGGATGGCCGGCGGTGGCGTGAAGGGGGGAATGGCCTACGGCGCCACCGACGAACTCGGCTTCAAGGCGGTCGACAAGCCGGTCCATGTCCACGATCTCCAGGCCACGCTCCTCCATTGCCTCGGCCTTGACCACACGCGGCTCACCTTCCGCCACAGCGGCCGCGACTTCCGCCTCACCGACATCCACGGCCGGGTCATCGAGGACTGGCTGGCGTGAACCGGACTCCTCCCCCGCCCCGATCCGGAGCCCGGCCGATGCGGCGTCCCGATCGCCGCCGGGGCTTCCCGTCGCGGTGGCCGTGGTGGTTTGCCGCCATGGCCCTCGCCGCGATCGGGACGGCCGCCGTGGAACGCTGCCGGATCCCCGACGCCGTCGGCCGCCCCACCTGGACAGTCCGGACGGTGCACGACGGCGACACGGTCACCTGCCACGACACCGAGGGGTGGACGCACAAGATCCGTCTCCTCGGCATCGATGCGCCGGAGTCGGCCCAGGCGTGGGGGAGGGAGTCGTCCGACGCGCTCTCGCGCAAGGTGGCCGGCCGCCGCGTCGCCGTCGTCTCGCGCGGGTACGATCAGTACGGCCGCCTCCTCGGCACGCTCTGGATCGACGATCGCGACGTCAATCGCGAAATGGTGGCGGAGGGCCATGCCTGGGCGTTCGGTGGGATCTCCCCGGATCCCGACCTCGTCGAGGCCGAGTCGGCAGCCCGCCGCGAGCGGCGCGGGCTGTGGGCCGAGGGCCATGCCGAAGAACCTTCCCAATGGCGGGCGGCCCACCCGCGGCAGCCTTGATCGCGTCGTTTACCGGTCGAAAATGCGTCTCGCCGTCCTCCGGGAAGACAGCGGTGATTCGATTCCACTTCCGCGCCACGCTCGATTGGTTTAGGTTTCGATCATGAGCAGTCGTCGCGAGGTCGTCGTCACCGGGTTGGGCGTGGTCAGTCCGATCGGGATCGGCGGCGACGCTTTCTGGGCCTCCCTGCTCGCCGGCCGGTCGGGGATCCGGCCGATCGAGCAATTCGACGCGAGCAGCCTCAGCGTGCCGTTCGGCGGAGAGGTCGCCGACTTCGACCCGAAGCTGTGGGTGAGGCCGCGGAAGAGCCTTAAGGTGATGAGCCGCGAGATCCAGTTCGGATTCGCCGCCGCCGATCTGGCGATGGCCGACGCGGGGCTGGCGCCCGGGGTGCTCGAGCCAGAGCGGTTCGGCGTCGTCGTCGGGGGCGACATGATCTACGCCGATCTCGAGGAGATGGAACGGACCTACCGGCGGGCGCTCGCCGGGGGAAGATTCGACTTCTCGGTCTGGTCGGAGGTGATCCATGAGGATCTCCATCCGCTCTGGCTCCTCAAGCATCTCCCCAACATGACCGCGTCGCACATCGCCATCGCCCACGATGCCCGCGGCCCCAACAACACGATCGTCCTCGGCGATGTCTCCGGGTTGCTGGCGATCGGCGAGGCGGCGAGCGTCATCCGCCGCGGCTGGGCTGACGTGATGCTCGCCGGCGGGAGCGGATGCCGTCTCCATCCGATGGCGCTTGTGGCTCGTGGCGATGCCCTCCTCTCCCATCGCCGCGACGACTGCACGCGGGCCAGCCGCCCCTTCGACCTCGATCGCGACGGCCTGGTCAACGGCGAGGGAGCCGGGATGTTCGTCCTCGAGTCGCGCGATCACGCCCTTCGTCGCGGAGCCCGCATCCGCGGCCACCTCCGCTCGGCGACATCGCGCTGCGAGCCGGCGGTGGGAGGGGTTAGACTCTCTGGTTCGGCCCTGCGACTGGCAATCCGGGCGGCGATCGTCCAGGCCGGCATCGAGCCGGGAGGCCTCGGGCACGTCAACGCCCACGGAGCCTCGACGATGGAAATGGACCGGGTCGAGGCGACCGCCATCGTCGCTGAACTCGGCGACATTCCGGTCACTGCCCCGAAGAGCGCCTTCGGCCACCTCGGCGCCGGCGGGGGCGCCGTGGAGTTGGCCGCGAGCATCCTCGGCCTGGATGCGGGGCTCATCCCGGTCACGCTCAACTACGACTCGCCAGACCCCGACTGCCCCGTCAACGTCGTCCATCGCGAGCCGCTCGCCGATCGTGCCGGCACCGTGCTCGCCGTCAACCTCTGCTCAACCGGGCAGGCGGCAGCGGTGGTGGTCGCCGCAGAGCGATGACGGGGGACGCTGCGGCTCACCAGGTTTGGTTGTAGCCGAGCGAGAAGCCCATCATGAACGACTGTCCGCCCGGATCGATCTGATTGTAGCGCGTCTTGTTGACGCTGAACTGCCGCGTCGCGGTGGCGACGCCCGCCACCCAGAGGATGTCGTAGCCGACCTGAATCGACGAATTCGGGGTCATGTTCCAGCCCGTCAGGCAGGTCAGATCGCCGATAAACCCGGGGCCGATCTGCTGTCCGGCCATCTTCCAGATCTCGGTCCCCTCGGGGAACGGCTTGCGCGGCTCGCCACTGGGGGGAAGAGGCGTACCTTGCGCGGGCACCGCGGTGGGCTGCTGATAGCCGTTGTTGCGGGCGTTCATCTGCTGCTGGGTGCCGTCGAAGGCGATCGCCGGGGCGGCGCGGCCACGGAGCCCCCAGTAGAAGAACTCGTTCCGGCTGATCAGCTCGCCGCCGAGGTTGAGGCCCAACAGCCAATTCTGCGTCTGGATGAGATAGTCGCCGCTGAATTTCTCGACGGGCGTCGAATAGGCCCGGCTGCTGAAGGAGAAGGTCTCGTTGTAATTGGCAAGCCTGGCACCGACGAGGATCGCCGGCAGCCAGCCACGCTCGGCGTGCCGCGCCCATTCACCGTTGGGGACCATCATCATCTTGTCGCGCCCGAGGCGCCGGTGAAGCTTGAAGTTGGCCTCGATGCTGTTGAAGTTCGAGGAGCTCGTCGTCAGGTACTGCTGGGCCCCGGTAAACCCCGGCGTCGCGTCGGAGAGGGGGGTGACGAGATAGCTTTGTGACTGCGAGGTGAGAATCGAGTTCCAGCCATCGTTTTGGTAGAAGGAGAAGCCGCCGTAATACGTGACCTCCACCGACCGGTCGCGGTCGAGGTAGTCGCGGCCGAGGTATTCGCCGACGGTGATCCGCGCGCCGGGGGAGACGTTGTAGGGGAGCGAGTCGGTCGTGAAGGTTCCCTGCTTCGACTTGAGGATCAAGTATCTGTCGAGTGCCGACAGGGTGAGGAGTTCGGAGTCGTAGCCGATCACCTTGCGGTAGTTGCGGCCGCGGTTGAGGAACACGAGTTCCGCGGAGCCGTAATACTGCCCCGTCCCGAACCAGCCCCCCGAACTCACCTCCTCCGGCATCTCGTCGACGAGGAGGCCGTCCATCGGTGACGGCTCGGGGCTCACGATCGATTCGGAAAAGCCCCCCGGGAGCGGCTCGCCGATGACGCTGCTGAGGACGCCATCAAGCGGATCGGAGGCCGGAGCTTCGTCAACCAGGCCGATCGCCGCGTCGGGCTCCGAAGCGAGGAGCCCCTCGCCACCGAGCAGCAGCCCACCTTCGTCCGTCGGAGCGATCGACGCCCGTGAGGGGGGCGCGGCCGCCAGAGGGCTGGCGACCAACATCGACGTCACCAAGGCGGCGAGCCCGAGAACGCGATGGAGTGAAGGAGGAAGGAAGTTGATCACCACTGACCCCTTGACCGAGGGTGATGGACCGGACAGTCGACCCTATCGGAGTCTTTGATCGTCCGTGGAAGACTCCGCTCCACAGGAAAAACCCACAGAACTGCTACGATCGGCCCCTTCCTCCCAGCCCCCCTCTTCCAACAACCCCCCCTCATTTCCAAGGAGCGTTCGCATGGCCACCGGACTCGCCTCACTGATCGCCTCGGGCACGCGCCTTTGGCTCGATTCGGTCGACCCCGGCCTCGTCCGGGAGGCGCGGGCCGCCGGCGCCACCGGAGCCACGAGCAATCCGGTGATCATCGCCGACCTCGTCAAGGGTGGCCGGTTCAACGACCGGATCGCCGCGTTGGCCGCCACGGGAATCGACGACGGAGGAGTTGCCTGGGCGCTGACGGATGAATTGGTCGCCGGGGCCGAGGTGGAATACCTGGGGGTGTGGGAGGCTTCGGGTGGGGATGATGGGTGGGTAAGCTTCGAACTCGATCCGCTCATCGAGGATCCCGCCCTCCCGATGACGCACGACGAGCGTGTCGCCCGGTATGTCGAGCTCGGGTTGGCATGGTCCCGCGGCCACCGCAACCGGATGATCAAGGTGCCGGCGACCGCGGCAGGGATCGCCGCACTCGAGCCGCTCGCTGCGGCGGGCGTGCCCCTCAATGTCACGCTCCTGTTCACGCACGCCCAGGTCGAGCAGGCGCGCGATGCGATCTGGCGCGGTGCCAGCCGGCTCCCGTCGCTCGGTTCTTTCAAGAGCGTCTACAGCGTGTTCGTGTCACGGGTCGACGTTTGGGCGGCGAAACAAGCGCCGGACCTGTCGGCGGCGGCCCGCGGGCAGACGGCCATCGTCAATGCCAAGCGGATCTGGAACGCCAACAGGCTCTTCTGGCAACGGCATCCGACCCCACTGGCCCAGTCGATCGTGTTCGCGAGCACCGGCGTGAAGGAGGCAGGGGCCGATCCCTGCCTCTACGTTGCCGCCCTCGCCGGCGCCGACATTCAAACAAACCCTCCGGCGACCAACCGGGCCGCCGATGAATCGGGGAGGGAGTTCACCCGCCAGGTCGATCGGCTCCCCCCCGCGGATGTCCTTGCCGAACTCGACGCCCGGATCGACGGTGCCAGGATGGGCACGGAGCTCCTCGCGGAGGGGATCGCGAAGTTCGTCGCCCCGCAGCACGACCTGCTCGCCTTGGTGCGGGCGAAACGGACGGCCTGATATCCGGGCGGCGCGACCGCGACAGTCGTTCCAACCACACTTTCCCCGGCCGGGCTGGAGGATGGGCAGCCAGAGGTTCGATCCTCCGGGAAGGGACGGTGTGCACGGCACCCGTCTCGGAGGCTTGCCATGGTTCCCAA
>CANGGC010000262.1 GCA_947453125.1 Planctomycetaceae bacterium
GACCCTCGAGCCGATCGAGACCTTCATCGATGAGTGCCGGGGGACTGAGACGCCGTTTTTCGTCTGGTATGCCCCGATGCTCCCCCACGAGCCGCACGATCCGCCCACCGATCTCGTCGAGCACTACGCCGGCGTCGCGCCGAGCCTTCATGTCGCCCGTTACTGGGGGAATGTCGAGCGCTTCGATCGCACGGTCGGCCAGCTCCTCGACCTCCTCGATGCCAAGGGGATCGCCGACAACACGCTCGTCGTCTTCGTCACCGACAACGGCTGGATCCAGAGCCCCGACCATCCCCGCTATGCCCCGCGCTCGAAGCGCTCCCCCTACGACGGCGGCGTGCGGACGCCGATCATGGTCCGCCAACCGGGGCGGATCGAGCCCGGGGTGAGCGACGTGCCGGTGTCGAGTCTCGACATCCTCCCGACGATCCTCGCCGTCTGTGGCGTCGCGGCGCCGGCCGGGCTGCCGGGGGTCGATCTCCTCGATCCCCGCGCGGTCGCCTCCCGGCCCGGGGTGTTTGGGGAGTGCTACACCCACACCCTCGTCGATATCGACGTCCCGGCCCAGAGCCTCCTCTGGCGATGGACGGTCCAGGGCCCGTGGAAGCTGGTCGTGCCCGAGCGACTCGCCGCTGCCGACCCGCGGTGGGAGGTCGAGGGATCGGCCCTCGATGACGACAGCCGGGCGTGGCTCGACGCGGGAACCCCGCGCCTGTTTGACCTCGCCGCTGACAGTGGGGAAAACCGGGACGTGGCCGCGGAGCACCCCGACGTCGTGAACGATCTCCGCAAGACCCTCGATGCCTGGTGGATGCCGGGCCCACCTCAGTCAGGAGCCAACTCGCCATGACGAAGCCATCCCAGACGATCGCATCCCAGACGAAGCCATTCCGGGCGCCGCTTTTCGCTCTCCTCCTCACCGCGCTTGCTCCCCTGTCGCCAGTGCGGAGCGAAAACTGGCCGAATTGGCGCGGCCCCGCGCTCGATGGCGTTGCCGCGGGGTCGGGGTATGCAACGACCTGGAGCCCGGAGGCGCATGTTGCCTGGAAGGTAACGCTCCCTGGCCTCGGGGCGAGCACGCCGGCAGTGTGGGGCGATTCGATCGTGCTCACCTGCGCGATCGACGGCAAGGACGCGGCGATCTGCTTCGATCGCTCCGGCAAGGAGATCTGGCGGCGCATCCTCGGCGCTGAGAAGCCGGGGAAGCATGCCAAGGCGACCGGCTGCAACCCCTCGCCGGTCACCGATGGAAAGCATGTCTGGGTGTACTTCAAGAGTGGGGAAATCGCCGCGCTCGACCTCGCCACCGGTGCCGTGGTCTGGCAGGAGAATCTCCAGGAGAGGTTCGGCGAGGACACGCTGTGGTGGGATCTCGGCACGAGCCCGGTGCTCACGAAAGACGCGGTCGTCGTGGCCGTGATGCAGACCGGCCCGAGCTACCTCGCCGCCTTCGGCCGCACCGACGGCAAGCTCCTCTGGAAGCACGACCGCAATCTCGATGCCCCGGAGGAGGCGGCGCAGAGCTACTCGACGCCGCTGGTGGCGAAGGGGGAGGAGAAGTTCGGCGAGCCGGCCGAGGTGATCTTCGTCCTCGGTGCCGATCATGTCACGGCCCACGACGGCGCCGACGGCCGTGAGCTGTGGCGCGTGGGGGGGCTCAATCCGGCCGGCGAGAAATACTTCCGCTCGATCGCCTCGCCGGTGGTGGCGGACGATCTCGTCATCGCCCCCTATGCCCGGGGGAGCACGCTCACCGCCGTGAAGCGTGGGGGAACGGGGGACGTGACCAAGTCGCACGTCGCCTGGACCCGAAAGGATCTCGGGGCCGACGTGCCGACGCCGGCCTTCCTGGATGGGAAGGTGGTCGTCTGCACCGACCAGGGGAAAGTGGCCTGCCTCGACGCCCCGACCGGCAAAACCCTGTGGGACGGGGAGTTGGCCAAGAATCGTCACGCCTACAGCGCCTCGCCGGTGCTCGTCGACGGGAAGATCCTCGTGACACGTGAGGATGGCCAGAGCGCCGTCCTCGCCGGGCCGGCGGCCGGCGCTGGCCGGTTCGAGGTCGTCGGGGAAGGGAGTGTCGGCGAGATGACGGTGGCGACGCCGGTGTGCGTCGACGGGGAGATCTTCCTGCGGACGCACGACAGTCTGTGGTGCATCCGGCCGTGAGAAATCCCCGGTCGCAGCGGCGCGGCGGCGTGCCCGGAATTCGGGGATATGATTAAGAGCTTGGCACAGACCCCTTTTTGAATCACCGGCAGCGGTATCCATGCAGAAATCGAAGGTCCGGCAGCCGGCCATGGCCGAGTCGAGCGTCGGCTCCGGCCCCACTGAGGATGGTGTGGGCGGGGCGAACCGTGTCGCCAGGGTCCGCGATCTGCTGTTCCGCGGGGGAGTGATCCTGCTGGCGGTCCTGTGGATCTATTCCCCGACCTATCACGGCGATTGGCTGTGGGACGACGACTCGATCCTCACCGCCAATCCCGTTGTCCAGTCGGCGTCGCTCGAGGGGCTCTACAACCTCTGGGTCAGCCCTACGGGGGCCGATTACTTCCCTCTCTCCTATTCGGCGCTGTGGGCCCAGTGGCCGTTCTTCGGGCTGAACTCCACCGGCTACCACGCCGTCACGATCCTCCTCCATGCCACCGGAGCACTCCTGTTGTGGCGGCTGCTGGTGGTGATGCGGATCCCGGGGGCGTGGCTGGCCGGGCTCCTGTTCGCGATCCATCCGGTGTGCGTCGAGAGCGTGGCCTGGGTGTCGGAGATCAAGAACACGATCTCGCTCCCCCTCTTCCTCCTCGCGGGGATCTTCTTCGTCAGGCATGACGAGGCGGTGTGGGGCGATGGCTCCGAAGCTGCCGGTCGCACGGCCAGCCGCGATTGGGTGATGTCGGTCGTTTTTTTCGCGCTGGCGATGCTCGCCAAGACGTCGGTGGTGATGTTCCCCGTGGTGCTCCTCCTCCATGCTTGGTGGAAGCGGGGAGGAATCGCGAAGCGCGACCTCGTCGCGGCGGCGCCGTTCTTTCTCGTCTCCCTCGTTCTCGGGCTGGTCACGATCTACTACCAGCATGGCCGGGCTATTGGCGAGGAGAAGATGCCGGTGGCCGACCTGTTCACCGTCGTCGGCTTCCTGTCGCGGATGGCCACGGCGGGGATGGCGATCGTGTTCTACCTCGTGGAATCGATCTTCCCGTTCCGGCTTCTGCCGATCTATCCGCAATGGCAGGTCAATCCGCCGCAGCTCGCGCAATTCCTCCCCTGGCCGATCCTCGTCGCTGCCGGTTGCGGGCTGTGGTCGTGCCGTGGCACCGCGGCCGCACCGACGCTGGCCCGCCATGCGATCTTCGGCCTCGGCTTCTTCCTGCTTATGGTGTTCCCGATCCTCGGCTTCATCACCATCTCCTACATGCGGATCACCTGGGTGGCCGACCATTTCAACTACGTGGCGATCATCGGCATCATCGTGCCGCTGTGCGCCGCGGCGGCGGTGTGGTTCGCTTCGGCACGGCCGCCCGTCCAGCTCGCGGCCCTCGCCGCGGCCACGGTGCTCCTCGCCGGCCTGGCCGTTTCGTCGTTGCGGTATGCCCACGTCTTCGCCAACGAGGACAACCTCTGGACCTACACGCTCGAATCGAATCCCGATGCCTGGCAGGCACACAACCGGCTCGGGGCGCGGAAGTCGGCCCGCGGTGATATCGAGGGGGGCCTCTATCACTTCACTAATTCCACCCGGCTCCGCCCCGATCTCGGCGAGACCCACAACAACCTCGCCACCACCTACATGGCACTGGGGCGCACCGACGAGGCGCTCGAGGAGTTCAAGGTGACGACGGAACTCCTGCCGAAGGTGTTTGCCGTGCAGATGAACCGGGGCAACGCGCTGACCAGTGCGGGCCGCAACGAGCAGGCGGAAAAGTGGTATCAGGATCTCGTTACCCGGTTTCCCGAGCAATTCCAGGCTTGGAACAACCTCGGGATCATTCAGGTGAACAAGGGCAATCGGACGGAGGGCATCGTCTCGCTCCGCCGTGCCGTCGAGGTCGCCCCCAACCTCGAGGAGCCCCGCCGCAACCTCGACAGCGCGCTCAAGGCCGAGGCGGAGGCGTTGGCGGTGGCGGGAAAATTCGCCGAAGCCGAGGCGATCTACCGCGAGATGCTCAAATCCTCCCCCGGCGACGTCATGCTCCTCACCAACCACGGCGTGGTGCTCTACAAGCTCGACCGGAATGACGCCGCGATCACCGCTTTCCGCCGGGCGCTGGCGATCAATCCGGGGGCGAAGGAGGCGGCGGAGAGTCTCGCCGTCGTCCTCGGCAAGGCGGCCCCGGCACCGCCCCCCCTGGAGACGCAGGAGCCGCTGCCGTCGACGCTCAGCCCGACGCTCGAGGGACGATAGCCAGCTCGTTTACCGCCCCGCCGCCCCGGGCAGGACGCGGTCCGCGAAGTCGGCGAAGTGGCTCCAGTCGACGGCGGTGATGTCGTGGGGGCCGGAGCGGACGTGATAGCCGATCGAGCCACCGATCGCCGTGTCGACCGCGGGGTAGGTGTCGGTGCCGAGCCCGACCTTCCCGAATAGTTCCCACACCGGACCGGCCGCGACGGCCGCGAGGAACTCACCACGCGGGTCTGCCCAGCGATCCTCGACAGCGCTCGACACGTAGAGCGGCCGCGGCGCCGTCATCGCGAGCACGACATGCTGGTCGATCGGGAGATCCGTCTCGCGGCCGGCATAGGTGGCGAAGGTCGGCGCGAACCAATGGGGGAACGACGTCGTGATCCGATTGACCGTCTCGCCGTAGTTGCGTCGCTCGAGCGCCGCCCCGCCGCAGCCCGATTCATTCGAGACAACCATCGCGAAACGCTCGTCGCCGGCGCCGGCCCACAGCGCCGTCTTCCCGAGGCGCGAGTGGCCGACGACGATCACGCGCGTGGGGTCGATCTCGGGGAGCGTCACGAGCCAATCGAGGATCCGCGACAGCTGCCAGGCCCACGTGGAGATCGCCCC
>CANGGC010000263.1 GCA_947453125.1 Planctomycetaceae bacterium
CTCCATCTCGGCGCCGCCGGTCACTCCGCCGCCGCGGTGAAAGACGTCTTCCCCGGCGACATCGTCCCCAGTCTCGAAGCGAACACGAAAGCCTGGCACGATCGGCACTTCGTCCCCGCCACCGGGCTTTACTGGCAGGTGGGGCACGACGACGGGATGGAGTTCAATATCGCCAGCCGCCAGACGACCGACATCCTCCGCGGCGCGCCGAGCTACCGGCCGAGCTTCATCGCCTACCAGTGGGCCGATCTCCAGGCGCTTGCGCGAATGGAGGATCTCCTCGGTGAGCCCGCGAAGGCCGCCGCCCACCGAGCCGCCGCGGCGACGCTCCGGGAGAAGATGGAGGTGGCGCTGTGGGACAAGCGCCGCGGCTTCTTCCTCGCCGCGTTCCGCGACAGCGAAACCCTCGATGGCGCTACCGTCGCCGCCGGGAGCCGAATCTACGACGCAGGGCGCTTCGCCGGCAGCCCCCATGGCCGCGAGCTGATCGGCTACGTCCCCTGGCAGTTCGACATGCCGTCGCGGGGCAAGGGTTTTGAAGAGGCCTGGAAATACCTCGGTGATCCGGAGTTCTTCCAGGCTCCCTTCGGCCCCTCCACGGTCGAGCGGCATGATCCACTGTTCATCCTCCAGCCCCACTGCTGCTGGTGGAGCGGCCAGAGCTGGCCCTACGCCACGACGCAAACGCTCAAGGCCCTCGCCAACGTCCTTCAATTCCGCTCCCCCGGCTTCGGCAACGACGGCCCCGGTCTTCAGGAGGTGGTGTCGGCCAAGGACTACGTCGCGCTCCTCAACACCTATGCCCGCACCCACCGGAAGGCCGGGCGGCCGTACCTCGCCGAAGCCTGTCACCCCGACACCGGCAGCTTCGAGGGGCACGATGCCTACAACCACAGCGAGCATTATTTCCATTCGGGCTACGCCGATCTCGTGATCACCGGGCTCGTCGGCCTCACTCCACGCCCCGATGACACGCTCGAAGTCCGCCCCCTCTTTCCCCCGGAGTGGGACTTCCTCCGCCTCGACCGGCTGGTCTACCGGGGCCGCGAGGTCGCTGTCGTGTGGGACCGCGACGGCTCGCGCTACGGCCTCGGCGCCGGCCTCCATCTTCTCGCCGAGGGCCGTGTGATCGCGTCATCGCCGACGGTGGGGCGACTGACAGCGCCGCTTCCGCCGGTCTCTGCGGCGCTCGTCGCGGCGGGGCTTGTCGACGAAGGCTTGAAGCCGGGGATCGAGCCGACGCGAGTGAACGTCGCGGTCAACAACGACGGCAGCTATTTCCCCCGCCTCACTGCCGGCTCGATCCGCCCCGGCAGCTCCCCCGCGGCAATGGCCGACGGCGTCGCCTGGTATCTGCGGTCGCCACCCAACCGCTGGGAGAGCGCCACGGCCGGGGCGCTAGAGACGCTGATCCTCGATCTCGGGGTTCCGCGCCTCGTTGACACGCTCTCACTCTTCCTCCTCGACGACGAACCCGCGCTCCTCGCCGGCACTGCCGACGCCGCCGTGCCAGGCCGCGATGAGATTCCCTCCGACGTCCGGGCGCCACGGTCGGTCGGCATCGAGAGATGGACGGGCTCAGCATGGGAGCCGCTGCCGATCACGTCGCAGCAGCCGGTACATCCAGAGGGGCACATGGCCAACCACATCCATTTCGCTCCGCGCGAGATCACGAAACTGCGGATCAGACTCGAGCCCCGGGCCGGAATGCGCGTCGGGCTTTCCGAACTCGAGCTGTGGGGGGAGGCGATCCTTCCGCTCGAGCCCGCGCCCGCGCCGGCCGGCAACCTCGCCTTCAATCCTGGCGGCGAAGGCGCCCCCGAATACCCCAAGGCGACCGCTTCGCACACCTCGCGCTATGACCGTGTCGAGCGGGCCATCGATGGGATCGTCTCCTACCAAACTAACCCCAACAACCGTTGGACAGCCTACGAGTCGCCAAACGCGACGGACTGGCTGGAAGTCGATTTCGGCAAGCCGTACACGTTCGCCCGTCTGGAATTGGCCCTCTTCGACGACCGCGGCGGCGTCCAGCCCCCCGAAGTGCTTCATGTCGAGGCCTTCCGGGATAACGCGTGGAAAGCCGTCGTCGGGGAACGCCATTCACCAGCACGGCCGCTCGGCAACGCCCTCAACGAGGTGACATTAACGCCGGTGACCGCGACGAAGCTGCGCGTCGTGTTCACCCACCGGGGAGCATCGCGAAGCGGCGTGTCGGAGATCTTCGTCTGGGAGGAGTGACCGAGGGCCAACGGGAGGCTTTTCCGGACAGCCCCGCGTCCCGACGGTTGGCGGCGAGAGGGCGATCTGGGAGACTGAAACCCAGGGTCTGCACGCTCGTCCACCGGGGGATTTTCCATGCGTTCAACGCTCGGCGTCGCTCACGGTCTCCTGCTCGCTGTGGCGTTCGCCGGCGCGGCGAGCGCGGACGAACGCGTCGTCATGAGCTATCCCTACAGTCTCGAACCGACGCACCGGATCGTCGCGGTCGATGCGGCGAGGCGCGAGGTACGAATCGAATCAGCCGAACGGGCGATGTTCTCGATCCCCGCTGAGGGGCAGGCCGTCCTCGTCGTGCCATCGAAGCCCGGCGGGCAACTCGACTCGCTTGTTCGCGTCACCGTCGAAGAGATCCTCGAAGGAAATGTAGCCGTGGCGACGTTTGGCCCTGGTGCGATTCCCGCCATCCATGAAGGCCCTGCCGTCCTCGGCCGTCCGTTTGCGGGCCTGATCGGCGAGCGGCCCCCCGCCACCGCCACCACGAAAGCGATCCGCAGCCTCCCCGATCTCCTCGTCGCCAAAGCCAAATCGACAGGCAACGGCCCGAGCGATTTAAACCCGATCGCCAAGGCCCGTGCCGCGGCCCGCCGCGCGGCATCGAGCAACCACCTCAAGCAAATCGCCCTCGCCTTCCACATCTTCCACGACGCTTACGGCTGTTTCCCGCCGGCGGCGGTGATCGGCCCCGACGGCAAGCCGTGGCATTCCTGGCGCGTTCTCCTCCTGCCGTACCTTCAAGAGAACGAGTTGTACAAGCAGTACGACTTCTCCCAGCCGTGGGATTCGCCGAAGAACTTGGCGGTGGCCGAGAAGATGCCGAAGGTCTTCCGCGATCCCGCCCGTGAGGGGCCGCCCGACACCTTCACCGACTACGCGGCGATCACCGGCGAGGACGCGATCTTTCAGCCCGATGTGGTGACGATGACATCCGCCGATGACTTCCCTGCCTGCCTGACAGCCGGGAAGAAGGTCGGTCTCGCGAGCGTCACCGACGGGACATCGAACACGATCGCGTTCGCGACGGTCGATCCCGCCCGGAAAACCCCCTGGACGAAGCCGGAGGACATCGTCCTCGACGATGCCTTCACCGGGATCGGCAAGCCGGCGGGGATCGGGGCGATCCATCCGGTCGAGGGGGGCCGGGTCGGTCTCACCGCGTTTGCCGACGGCTCGGTGCAGACCCTCGCCGATTCAGTCGAAACAGACACGCTGCGGAAGTTGCTCACCCGCGCCGGCGGCGAGGTCGTCGACCGCAGCGACCTCGACGGTCCTGGTGCGGGCCCCGCAGATCCGGACAGGCCGCCGATGGTGAAGGTGATCGCCGCCGACGACGGCACGCTCCGGCTCGAGATCGACTGACTTTTTGAATCCCCTGAAGTGTTTGGAGGGATACCAATGCTCCCTGCCCGTCGCCGCATCGCGGTGATTCTGGCCTGCTTGCTCGTCCTCACGGTCCACCCCGCCCCCGCCTGCTGCCCGGCCTGGCGGCCGGGGCAACCGGTGCGGATCGCCAACCAACAGATTCTCGTCGTCTGGGATCCGGCCACACGGATCGAGCACTTCATCCGCGAGGCGAAGTTTGCCGCTGTACCCGGCGCCCGCCAGGAGGGATTCGGGTTTCTCGTCCCCTCGCCGACGGTTCCCGAGATCGCGGCGGCCGACGGCGCCGTCTTCGATCAACTCAATGACCGGATCAAGCCACGTATCGTCGAGGTGACCCGCTGGAAAAACCACTATTCGCTCCTCGAGGCGCTGTTCGCGCGCGAAAGCAAGACCGTGGCCAGCCGGGCTCCCGATGCTGCCCCGCCGCCGCGGGCCGCCGTCGAGGTGATGAAGACGGCGCGCGTCGGCGGCTATGACGTCGTCGTGCTCAAGGCGGCCGACCCCGCTGCGCTCACCGAGTGGCTGGCCGATAATGGCTACGACTCCCGGCCGGAGCTTGCCGAGTGGTCGCGGCCCTACGTCGAGAAGGGCTGGATGATCACCGCCTTCAAGTATGCCACCGACGCCACGACAATCGACGTCTCCGCCGTACGGCTCACGTTTGAGACGGATGCTCCCCTTTTCCCCTATCGCGTGCCGACCGATCAAATCAATCCCGACGCGCCACGGCGCAACGTCCTGCGGGCGTTCGTCGTCGGCCCCGGCCGGGCCGCAGGGACGCTCGGCGATGGGACAGAGGCCCGTCCGTGGGAGACAGGAAGGCTCGTCTACTCTCACCCGCTCGAGGTCAATGCTTCGTTCCTCGGAGGCGTTCTCCCCGAGGGGACCGCCGGCGGCGCGACCAACGCGTGGCTCACCGCCTTCGAGGACTCCACGTGGCCCTCCGGCACCGACGACCTGACGTTCGCCTTCGACCCGGCCGGGGACCAGTTCCAGCGCGTGGAAAAGCGGTACACCGACCGCGACTGGATCCTGCCGCTCGACGCCATTGCCCTGGCCGGCCTGGGACTGTTCCTCGCCGTTCGTCGCAGGACGTCGCCGTGACCGGCCGGGCGGCTATTTCTCCTCCATCACCCACACGCCACTCCAGTCCGGAGGGGGAGGCGTTTCGGTGAGGATCCGACAACGCTCCAGATAGAGCTTCGCTGCCTTGTCTGCCGGGTTGAGCGCGAGGACCTTCTCAAAAAGTTCCCGCGCCGGCCCGAAAGCCCGGGCCCGATATTTCGCGAGACCATCGCGAAAGTGCCCCAGGCACTCGACGAGATGCGGGAAGGTCTCC
>CANGGC010000264.1 GCA_947453125.1 Planctomycetaceae bacterium
ACGCCGGAGTGGTATGTGCCCGACCGCTTCGAGGAGGGCTACGGCCTCAACGCCGAGGCCCTCCGCGGCTTGGCAGCGAAGGGGGCGAAGCTCGTGATCACCGTCGACTGCGGGATCGCCAGCGCCGCCGAGGCGGCCGTGGCCCGCGAACTCGGGATCGATCTGATCATCACCGACCACCACGGCTTCGGGCCGGCGCTCCCCGAGGCGACGGTGCTCGTTCATCCTCGGCTCCCGGGGGGCGGGTATCCCTTCGGCGATCTGTGCGGCGCGGCGGTGGCCTTCAAGCTCGCCTGGGCGATCGCCACCCGCGCCAGTGGCGCCAAGCAAGTGACACCGCGGCTGCGGGAAATGCTCCTCCGCGCCGTGGGCCTGGCGACGCTCGGCACCGTCGCCGACGTCATGCCCCTCCTCGACGAAAACCGGATCCTCGTCAAGCATGGCCTCGAGTGCCTCCGCCTCCGCGGCGGCGCCGGGATCGTGCGGCTGATGGAGCTGGCCAAGCTCCAGGAGAAGTCGGCGCTCGAGAGCGAGGATGTCGCCTTCCGGCTGGCGCCGCGGCTCAATGCCGCCGGGCGGCTCGGCCAGGCCGGCCTGGCGATCGAGATGCTCACCACGGCCGACGAGCCCCGCGCGCTCCAGTTGGCCGATGTGATCCATGGCTTCAACGAGCAGCGTGACACCCTCGAGCGGAGCATCCTCCTCGCCGCCACGAAGCAGGCCACGCACGACTTCGATCCGATCACCGCGCCGGCGCTGGTCCTCGCCGGCCGTGGCTGGCACCCCGGCGTGGTGGGGATCGTGGCCGGCCGGCTTGCCGAGCGTTACCACCGCCCGATCGTCGTCATCGCCCAGGACGAGCATCAGGGGCGGCCGGCGACGGGGAGCCTGCGGAGCGTGCCCGGCTTCGACGTCCTCGCCCCGCTCCAGGCCTGCCGCTCCCATCTCCTCACCTGTGGCGGTCATGCGGCGGCGGCAGGCTTGAGAATCGAGGACGGCGCCATCGAGGCCTTTCGAGAAGCCTTCCTCGCCGAGGTGGCGGCGCGGATGCCGGAGGAGCTGCGGCTGGCCCAGGTGGCGATCGACGGCGAGGCGACGATTGCCAGCCTGTCGCTCGACACGGTCGGCCAGATCGAGAAGCTCGCCCCGTTCGGCCAGGGGAATCGCCGTCCGGTGCTGTGCGCCTCGGCGGTGCGGCTCACCGAAGCTCCGCGGGTGATCGGCGCGGGGGGCCGACATGTCGCCATGACCCTCGTCCAGCATGGCGTGAAGATCCGCGCCGTCGCCTGGGGGGCCGCCGAGTGGCTCCCTCATCTCCCCCCTCCCGGCCAGACGTTCCATGTCGCCTTCCGACCGAAGATCAACGAGTTTCGTGGCCGCCGCACGGCGGAGATGGAAGTCGTCGACTGGCGGCCCGACGGCCCCGACATCACCAAAGAGCTTCCGCCGCTGATCGCCCCTGCCTCCCCCTCCGCCTCCCCCTCCGCCGATGGCTTTTGACCGCTCCACCGCCTCCCTTCCACTCCATCCCTCCGTTCCCAGAGCCCCAGAGGATCCCTCCATGGTCATCGCCTCGCGCCGTCGTCTTCTCCGTGCCATTGGGCTTTCCCTCTCTGGGGCTGTGGCCTGCCTGGCGGTGACGATTGTGCCGGGCCGGGCCGACGATTGGCCGCAGTGGCGTGGCTCGGAGCGTGACGGCCAGTGGCGCGAGACCGGCATCCGCGCTGCCCTCCCTGCCGACGGGCTTCCAGCCCGGTGGCGGGCCGAGGTCGGTGGAGGCTATTCCGGCCCGGCTGTGGCCGATGGCCGCGTCTATCTCATGGATTACCTCCTTGGCGACGGGGCCGGGGGGACGGTGGCCAATAGTCCTTCGGAGCGCACGGAACTGTCCGGCCGCGAGCGGGTCCTCTGCTTCGATGCCACAGACGGCCGGCTCCTCTGGAAGCACGAATACGATTGCCCCTATGCGGTCTCGTATGCCTGTGGGCCGCGGTGCACGCCGACGGTCGTCGATGGCGTTGTCTACGCACTCGGCGCCGAGGGGAATCTCCATGCCCTCGACGCCCTCACCGGCAAGGTGATGTGGGCGAAGAACTTCAAGACCGACTACGGCGCCCCGACGCCGATCTGGGGCTTCTCGAGCCATCCGCTCGTCGAGGGCGACCTTGTGATCTGCATGGTGGGGGGCGAGGGGAGTGTCGTCGTGGCGTTCGATCGGCGCACCGGCAAGGAGGCGTGGCGGTCTCTGTCAGCCAGCGAGCCGGGCTACGCCCCGCCGTCGATCCTCGAGACAGCCGGCGTGCGCCACGTGCTCGTCTGGGATGCTGACACGATCACGGTCCTCGATCCCGCCACCGGAAAGACGATCTGGGGGGTGCCGCTCAAGCCGGGCTATGGGATGTCGATCATGGCGCCGCAGGTGGCCGACACGTCGGCCGGCCGCGTCCTCTTTGCCAGTGGCATCGGCAACATCGGCGCGCTCTTCCAGCTCGACGACAAACTCCCCGGCGCGAAGGTCGTGTGGCGCAACCGGGCCAAGGCCTCGATCGCGAGTGCCAACAGCACGCCGATGATCGTCGGCGACACCCTCTACGGCTGCGACTGCGAGACGGGCTTCCTCACGGCCGTCGATCTGGCCACCGGCGATCGGCTCTGGGAGACTGGCGTGCCGACGCTTGGGAGCCGGCGTGGCCGCCACGGCACGGCCTTCCTGGTCCGCCAGGGGGAGCGTCACTGGCTGTTCAGCGAGACCGGCGACCTGATCCTCGCCCGGCTCACCCCCACCGGCTACGAGGAACTCGGTCGCACGCACCTCCTCGACCCGACCGGCGAATGCTTTGGCCGCGAGGTGGTCTGGAGCCATCCGGCCTTCGCGGGGAGGTGTGTCTTCGCTCGCAACGATCGGGAGCTGGTCTGCGTGTCGCTGGCAGAGCCCGAGTGAGCCCGAGTGAGCCTGCGGGAGAACTGCTGGGAGGCCGCTGGCAAAAGCAGGGAGCCCTGAGGCCGCGATCCCAGGGCGATCCAGCGGGGGGGGCTGGGCGTCAATTCTCCGGAAAACAGCCCCGTCGGAGCATCGCCGTTGCCGGCCGGGGCCGGGAAGGGTAGCCTAACGTCAGTTGCGTTGCGGCGGTCCTCGTGGCCGCCGCCAGATCGGGGCGTAGCTCAGCCTGGCTAGAGCGCTACGGTCGGGACGTAGAGGTCGCACGTTCGAATCGTGTCGCCCCGACTTTCGCAACTTCTTGGGTCTGCCGCCGGGATCTGCGGCGGCACCGCTCCCGGGCCTCCTCCGGCGGAAAGCCCCATGCCATCGTCGGCCTCATCCGAGCCCCTCCACGTCGCCCTTCTCGCCGACGGCGTCTATCCCTACCGGCTCGGCGGGATCCAGCGGCACACCCGGATGCTAGCGCTTCACTTCGCCAAGGCCGGCGTCCAAGTCACCCTCCTTCACTCGGCCGACACTCCTGAACTGCGGGCCCGGGCCGAGGCCCTCGACGACTTCCCTGCCGAGGCCCGCGCGAGGATCCAAAGCCTCGTCGTCGTGCCGCCGAAGGCCGGCCGATACCCCGGCCACTATCGCCACGACTGCCGCGCCTATTCGCGCGTCCTCCTCGATCGCTACCGGAAGGAGAAGATCGGGGCCGATTTTGTCTACGCCCAGGGGCTGACCGGGATCGCCTTCGGGGCCGCCCGGCGCCGGGGGGCCGCCGATCTTCCCCCCGTCGGCGTCAACCAGCACGGCTATGAGATGTTTCAGAAGGCCGCCAATCTCCGGGCCTGGCTCGAACAATTCGTCCTCCGCGGACAGGTCGTCGCCCTCGACCGCTCCGCCGATGTCGTTTTCACCTTCCCGCGGAAGATCCGCGCGATCGTCGAGCGCCGCTGCGGTGTGCCGGCCGAACGCCTCGTGGAGGTCCCCAACGCCATCGACGGCGCCTGGCTCGTCGCCGATCGGCCGGCGCCGACGGCGAAGCGCCGCTTCCTCTTCATCGGCCGGCACGAACGGCGCAAGGGGGTGCCGGAGCTCCTCGAGGCGATCGCCCCGCTGCGGGCCCCGGGCGTCGAGTTTCACTTCGTCGGCCCGATCCCCGAGCAGTTCCGCCTCGAGCGTGACGACGTCGTCTACCACGGCACCATCACCGACACCGCAAAGCTCCAGGGGATCCTCGACTCGAGCGACGTCCTCCTCTGCCCGAGCTTTGCCGAAGGGATGCCGACGGTCGTCCTCGAGGCGATGGCCCGGGGCCTGGCCGTGATTGCCACCGATGTCGGCGCCACGGCCGAATGGGTCGGCGCCGACAACGGCGTCCTCCTCCCCCAGCCCGATGTCGGGGCACTACGGACCGCGATCGAGCGCTTCATCGCCATGCCCGCCGCCGATCTCCACCGGCTGCAATCGGCGTCGATCGGCAAGGCAAGGGCATGCACCTGGGATCTCGTCACCGCCAAGACGATCGCCGCGATCCAGTGTCGCCGCGATCCAGTGTCGCCGCGATCCAGTGTCGCCGCGGTCCAGGCTCGCCGCGGTCCAGGCTCGCCGCGGTCCAGTCTCGCCGCTGACGGCGACTAACCGATCCGGCGGCGGAGAATGACGAGGGGATCGGCTTCGTCGCGGGCCCACTTCGCGCTCATCGGCTTGGCAAGGACGATCCCGGCAAGGAAGCCGGCGACGTGGGCCGAGTAGGCCACGCCCCCGCCACCGCCACCGGAATCGAACAGGCCGCTGACGACCTGGAAGAGAAACCAGATCCCCACGGCCATGTACCCCGGCACGTCGACCATCATCCGCAACAGGATCACGCTCACGCGTCGGTGCGGATGGAGGACGAGATAGGCCCCGAGCACACCCGAGATCGCCCCCGACGCCCCGAGGCAGGGAGTGAGCGCCGCCTCGCCCGTGGCGTTGGTGGCCACGAAGGCCAGCGACGCGATGATCCCGGTGGCGAGATAGAAGAGCGTGTA
>CANGGC010000265.1 GCA_947453125.1 Planctomycetaceae bacterium
CTCGGCAAGCGCGTCTACGACATCGTTGCTCGTGATCCCGCGATCAGCCTTCAGCGTGAGGCATTCCCGAGTGAACTCGTCGATCACCGAGAGCCACTTGAGCTGGCTCCCGCTCGACGTGCGGTCGAAGATAAAGTCCCAGCACCAAACGTCGTTCGGCGACTCCGCCCGTCGCCGCTGGCATCCATTGGCGCTGACGCCCAAACGACGTCCTTTCCGCTTCTTTTGTGGCACTTTCAGCGATTTTCGCTGCCAGAGTCAAAACACACGCGACAGCCCGGCCCGCCACCCTTCGAGGGCGAGCAGCCCACCGATCGTCCGATAGCCGGACCTCGGTCGAGCACGAGCCAGTTGAAGCATCCGCTTCACAAGCGGTGCCTCGTCGGATCTCGGATTTCCTTTGAATCGCTGACTGCAGCGCGGCTGATCGATTGCTTTGCAGGCCCTTCGCTCGGAGATCCCGAACTTCGTTTGAAGCTCGGTCACCGCCGCTCGCTTCCGGGAAGGGCCTACCAGTTACCCTCCGAGAGATGCTCACGTCTCTTGTTGTCGAGGGTGAGGTCGGCCACGATCTCTTTCAGCCGCCGGTTCTCGTCCTTGAGGGCCTTCAGCCGCTTGGCCTCCTCGGACTTCATCCCGCCGCGACCACCGCTGCGCGGCGGTGCCCCGCTCGCCAGCGGTGCAGCGTCGCCTCGCTGATCTCAAGGGCCTGCAGCACAGCCGCCAGATCCTTCCCGGCCGTAAGCATCGCGTCTGCATCACGCAGCTTCGCGACGATCTGCTCCGGCTTGTGCTTCTTCCGTCGTTTGGATGTCATCGAAAGTCTCCTCCCCCACAGGGGCATAGACCTTCATACCGACTGGATCAGGACTTCCAAGGCAGGCCAGGAAAAGACGGGGCGATGGAATTGGGAAGGCAATGCTTGCCTGGCTGTTTTCAGGCCGAACGGGTTCGCGCTCCGCTCCACGGCCGGACCGCCCGCAGATCCATCATTCCGGGGGAAGAACTGGCGGACCGCTGAGCGATAAGGCTTCCGCGGGCTCCACGATGAGCTTCTCGATCTCTTCCAAACGCCGCTGATCGGCCGGGGAGAGCCACTGATCCGCCAAGCCCTTCGACCGCGCCCTGTCGAGGGCAGCACGGGCTTCGGGAATCTGACCATTGGCCGCCTCGACGATCGCCAGATGGAGATAGCGCAGCGCAGTCGGCTCGAGCGCCGCTTCGCGGATATCTTCGAGCGCCCGGATCGGCTGCCCGAGCGAAAGCCTGACCAACGAGCGGGTGTCGAGGAGCTCCGGATCGGGACCAAGGTGGCGGATCGCCCGGTCGAGGAGTTCGAATGCCTCCAGGGCCGTCTCATCGCTCGTCAGGAGCCAAGCCAGATTCGCCGACACCCTGGCCAGCTGCTCCTCCTCGAGATTCCCGGAAGCGAGAAGTTGGCGGTAGATCGCCTCGGCTTCCGCCGGACTGCCGATTCGCTCCGAGATCGATGCGGCCCGGAACTCGATCTCGAGGTTGCCCGGATTCTCCCGCCGCGCCCGGTCGATGATCGAATTGACCCTGGCGACAACAGCTTGATCGAGCGACCCGGGAACCTGCTTGATGATGCCCTGGAGCGTTCCAAGGATTCGGGGGGCTGGAAAATCGCCGAGAAGACCGATGAGGACTTCGACCGCTTCAGCAGTCTTCCGCTGGCGGCCGAGAAAGGCAACGCGGTCGAGCCCGCCAAGCGGGGCGAGAGACGCATACTCCTCGTAAAACCGTCCTGCCTGTTCCGTGAATCCGAATTCCTCGGCGATCTTCGCCCCTGCCAGTAGCCGGTCGATGTTTTCCTTCCGCACCCGCTCGTCGGGAAGCAGACGCTTCATCGCCCGCTCGATGCCGGCCTGATTTCCCTGGGCAACCGCCAGTTTCAGCTCGAGCCGCCGCAGTGACGGTGAATCCTTGTCTCCCACGCGGGCCCGGTCCATCCACTGCCGCGCGGCAAGAAGATCACCGTGATCAATGAGCCCATCGACGAAGAAGGCCCGCAGGGCCGGCGTGGCGTCCTCGGTGAGAGCGATGTCGAGGAGGACCTTCCGGGCCTCCTCCCAGTGATCAAGGTGGGCCTCCAATCGAGCCTGCGTGAAACGCTCATCGACGGTGAGTGAACGCCGCTCGGCAAGGGTTGCGAGCAGATCGATGGCCTGCATCCAGTGGGCGGGCTCGCTCCGTGACTGCAACAGGTCGATCGTGATCGCCAGATCTTCCTCGGCTTGGCGTCCTTCCCCATCGACGTTCGTGGCGAGCAGCGCGAGAGCTTCCTGAAACTCCGGATACGATTCCTTGGCCAATCGGATGGCGAGCATCCGCTTCGCCCAGGCGAGGGTCGGGGTGCCCTGGGCAGCGTCGAGAGCCATGATCCTCCGCAGTTCCGCCCGGGCCTGGTCTTCCTGCCCGGAGCGGATCAAGAACTCCGCAAATCCTCGGGCAGCGTCGAGGTCTTCAGGAGCGGCCGCGACTTTCTCGCGATGGAGCGACTCGGCGCCGGAGACATCCTCGAGTGTCTCAAGGGCGCGGACGGTGAACAGACCCCGACTCTCCCCGGGAATCGCCTGCTCGGCCCGTCGAATCGCCTCCCGGGCTTCGCCACGCCGCCCCTGCGAGACGAGATACCGGATCAGGGCCAGTCGGGCGTCGAGGCGGTCGGGCGCGACATCGATCGCCCTCCGAAACGCCGCCTCGGCCTGGTTTGGTCGGCCAAAGCCGCCGAGGAGCCTTCCGAACCACATCCACTGGAGCGGGTCCCGACAATTTTCCGGGGTGATCCGCTCTCCCCTGGAAAGCGCTGCCGACACCCTCCCTCCGCGGGCCTCCATGTCGGCGACAATCCGCTCGACGGCGGTGCCGCCGTGTCCCTCCAGATCGCGGATCACCTCCCGAGACTCGTCGTAGCGGCCTGCGGCATGGAGCATGATCGCCAAGCGACGGAGCGTGGCCCATTGCCGGCCCCCGAGATCGATTGCCCGCTGCAATTCACCGATCGCCAGGCTGCGATCCCCTCGGATCTCGGCGATCTCGCTGAGCAACCGCGGCACCATGCCCCAACGTGGGCGGTCGATCGTCACCTCGACGAGGAGATGCCTTGCCTCCTCGAGATCGATCTGTTCTTCGGGCGTCAGCGCTGCTCCCAGGGCGTCGCCGGCGAACCGGTCACGACGCCGCTCCAGCACCGAGGCGACGAGTTTCACGGCCTTGGCGTAGCGGCCGTTGGCGTCATCGGGATGGGCCATCGTCACGAGCGACTCCGCATGGGCCTGGGCGGCAGCGAAATCCTCCTCGATGAAGGCCAGATCGATGAGCATCATGAAGCTCGAGAGGTCCTCGGGGTTCACGGTTGCCATACTCTTGGCCACCCGGCGGGCCCCAGAGACGTCTCCGATCTGGAGGTATCCGGCCACGAGTTCCTGCCGCACCCTCCCGCCGCCCGTGACGGACAGGGCGCCAGTCCGCTGCTCGACATCCTCGAGGCGACGCGATGCCTCGTCATGCGGACACTCCAGGGCAATGAGGATGGCGGCCCGCAGCATTTCGGCAGAGTTGCGCAGCTCGTCCGGGGCGCCATCGATGAGTTGCAGAGCCGAATCCCCCCCGAGCAGCACCGCCCGCTGGCCGAGAAGGATCGGCGAGCGCGGGTGGGTGGCGACCGCGATCGAGGAACGGGAAATCGCTTCATCCCGGAGCCCCTTCGCCTCGATGACGTCGATTTCCAGGCCCTCGATGAGGGCCGGATCGATCGGCTCGGCGGGCTTCGAGTTCTTGAGAGCGTTGATCAGCGTCTCGACTTTGGCCCAGTCACGTTCGGGAACAGGGCGTCTGGTCTGCTCCCACAGCCGCATACGGATGAGGGGGACGAAAACGGCCGGCCGGCCGGCCAGCTGCTCGATTGGCATCTCCCGGGCGATCGTCTCGCAGAGTTCGAGCGATCGCTCCGACCACCCCGCCCGCTCGTACGTCAGCGCGAGCGTCAACAGCGCCTCGATGAGATTCGGATCTTCGTTGAGGAGCCTGAATCCGGCCCCGAGGGTCCGATCCGATTCTCCGAGGGCGTCGTGGCAGGCAGCAAGACGGAGATCGATCATCCGGGTGTAGGCAACGTCTCCCACCATGAGCGGGCGGAGCCTGAGCCAAAGTCCGAGCGCTTTGATCCACCGGTGCCCGTCCATCGCGACGACGGCATCGGCATAGAGCGCAGGCACGCAGCTCCCTCCCATCACTTCGCGGGCGTGCGTGACCACCTTATCGAGTTCGTCAAAACGCTTCAGGTCAGCCAGGGAGAAGACGTATTTCGTCAGCACCCTTGTCTCATCGGGGAAGCGCTCGACACCTTCGCGGAGGAAGCGGACCATCCCGTCGGTATCTCCCCTGGCCAGGGCGAGATCGGCGCGGGCGATGGCGTAGGCCGGGCTGTCGGAGATGTCACCGAGAATGCCATTGATGATCGTCTCCGCCCGCTCCAAACGGCGCTGCCGAATGGCAACGCAGAACTCCTGATAGAGCGACTCATGGTCCCGGGGGGAGAGCTCGACCGACTTCTCGATCGCCACGGCAGCCGCATCGAGGTCGCCATGGGTGTCCCGCCACCAAGAGAGATACCGCCAGGCAATCGGATCCTCGGGGGCGACTTCGGTCATCCTCCGGATCACCTCATCGGCCGCCTCGAACTCATCAAACTGCCGCTCGAGCAGCCCCGCCAGCAGGATAAAAGCCTCGGCCCGTCCAGCGGGGATTTTGATCGCCGTATCGAAGGCATGGATTTCCGGCACGTAGCCAACCATCCGGCCGAGCACCAACATCGCGTCATCGTCTTCGCGGAGGTTGATGCAGGCCTTCGCGTACATCGTGCTGATCTTCACCCCCTTCAGATCCTCGGTCGGATCATCGAGCGGCACGTCATCGGGCCCGGGCC
>CANGGC010000266.1 GCA_947453125.1 Planctomycetaceae bacterium
ATGACCTGGGACAGCCTGCCGATCATCGGGCCGACGCCGCGCCTCGCCAACGCCTTCCTCGCCACCGGCCACAACATGCTGGGCATGAGCCTGGCGACGGCGACGGGAAAGCTCGTCGCCGAGATCATGGAGGGCCTGCCCCCGCATCTCGATCCCGCTCCCTTCTCGCCGCGAAGGTTTCTCTGAGGAGCCGGCCCGACAAGCGCCCGACTCACACGTCGTAGTACAGGCAGAACTCGTACGGGTGCGGCCGGAGGCGCATCGGGGCGATCTCCTCCTCGCGTTTGTGCTTCACCCAATGCTCGAGGACGTCGGGGGTGAAGACGTCCCCCCGGAGGAGGAAGTCGTTGTCGGCCTCGAGGGCCGCAAGCGCCTCCTCGAGCGACCCCGGTGCCCGCGGCACCTTCTTGAACTCCTCCGCCGGGAGATCGTAGATGTCGCGGTCGAGGGGCTCGCCGGGGTGGAGCTTGTTTTGGATGCCGTCGATCGCCGCCAGGAGGATCGCCGAGAAGGCGAAGTAGGGATTGCAGGTCGGATCGGGGCAGCGAAACTCGACCCGCTTCGTCCGCGGATTGGTCGAGTACATCGGGATCCGGCAGGCCGCGGAGCGGTTGCGCTGGGAGTAGGCGAGATTCACCGGCGCCTCGTAGCCGGGGACGAGCCGCTTGTAGCTGTTCGTCGTCGGATTGGTGAGGGCGAGGAGCGCCGGGGCATGGCGGAGGATGCCGCCGATCGCCAACAACGCCATCTCGGAGAGCCCCGCGTATCCGGTGCCGGCAAACAGCGGTTGGCTGTCCCGCCACAGCGAGAGGTGGACGTGCATCCCCGAGCCGTTGTCGCCATGGATCGGCTTCGGCATGAACGTCGCCGTCTTCCCGTTGCGGCGGGCGACGTTCTTGACGATGTATTTGTAGAGGCAGACCTGATCGGCCATCCGCACCAGTTCCTGGTAGCGCATGTCGATCTCGCACTGCCCCGCGGTGGCCACCTCGTGATGCTGAGCCTCGACGTCGATCCCCGAATGGATCATCGCCTGCATCATCTCGTTGCGCAGGTCCATCATCTGATCGCCGGGGGGGAGCGGGCAGTTCCCCTCCTTGAAGCGGAGCTTGCCGCCGAGGTTTGGCCCCTCCTTCCGCCCCCGGTTCCATTCCGCCTCGGAGGAATCGACGTGGTAGTAGCCCTCGTGGGCGTTCTGATCGAAGCGGACGTCGTCGAAAACGAAGAACTCCGCCTCCGGGCCGATGAAGCAGGTGTCGGCGATCCCGGTGCTGCGAAGATAGTTGACCGCCTTGCGGGCGACGTAGCGCGGGTCGCGGGAGTAGTCCTCGCGGGTGATCGGATCCTGAATGTTGCAGATCATCGACAGCGTGGGGAGGGCCGTGAAGGGATCGACGACCGCCGTGTCGGGCTGGGGGACGAGGAGCATGTCGCTCTCGTCGACCCGCTGCCAGCCGCGGAGGCTCGAGCCGTCGAAGCCGAGGCCGTCGCCGAAGGTGTCCTCCTCGAGCTTGCCGACCGGAATCGTGAGGTGCTGCCAGGCGCCGAGAAAGTCGGCAAACCGCAGATCGACCGCCTTGACCTCCTTCTCACGGCACATCGCCAGCACTTCACGGGGCTTCATGGGAGGGAGGTTCCTGGGGCGGGATTCGGGATGAGAGAAAGGCATCGAACCGATCGGGGCTCCCCCGGTCGGGGCATCGTACGGCCCCATCATACGCAGGCAGGCGGCGGGCGGCGGAATCGGCCCTCGCTGCGGAAACATGCGGTTCATCGAAACCGAATCGACGTCTACTATGCTGGCGATGTCTGATTCCCCGCATTCGCCCGGAGGTGCCCCTTGACCACCGCCCCCACACGCCGCTTCTGGTCTCCCTTCTTTTGGGCTCCCTTGTGGCTCGTTCTGGCAGCCGGGCTGTTCGGGGGCATTCCCACGCTTGCCGCGGACGCTCCAGCAGTCGATCGGCTCGTGGGGACGCGGGTCGGCGACTTCCGCCTCACGAACGTCGTCACCGGCGACGAGACCTGGTTCTATGGGCTCGCCATGGGCAATCGGGTCTTCGGCCAGCTCCTCGGGATGCGGCAGGTGAAAGCCGCCGTGCTCGTCTTCGTCTCCCCCGGCTGCCCGCTCGGCGACAAATACCTCCCGCGCCTCGCTGAACTGGCGAAGGCCTACGAGGCGAAGGGCGTGCTGTTCTTCGGCGTCGCCTCCGGGGCGGGCGAGACGGCGGAGGAACTGAAGGCCTGGGCCACTGAACAGCAGGTGGCGATCCCGATCCTCCACGACGTCGGTAACAAACTCGCCGACGCGGTCATGGTGGAGCGATCGAACGAAGCGATCCTCGTCGATCTCCGCGGCACGATGCGCTACCGAGGCGCCATCGACGATCAGTATGGCTACGACGTCTCGCTCCCCGAGCCACGCCACACCTGGCTCGTCGATGCGATCGACGCTGTCCTCGACGGCAACCCGAAGCGGATCGATCCCCGTGCCACGCCCGTGCAGGGATGCCGGCTCACGAAGGTGGCGCCGGAAAAGTCGAAGCTCGCCGACCTCGAGCGGGTGCGGCCGACGAGCTCCGTGATCGCGGCTTGGCTCGACGAGCACGACCCCGCCCCACCGATCGACGGCCTGGTCACCTGGACCGGCGACGTGGCCGGGATTCTTCAAGCAAAGTGCCAATCGTGTCACCGGCCCGGTCAGGTCGGCGGCTTCTCCCTCCTCTCCTACGACGACGCTTACGCCCACTCGGCGATGCTCGGCGAGGTCGTGGAGAATCGGCGCATGCCCCCCTGGCATGCCGACCCACGCCATGGCCATTTCGCAAACGTTCGGAGGCTCTCCGCTGCCGACCGCGCGACCTTGCTCAAGTGGGTGGCCGACGGGGCGCCGCGCGGCGAAGGGGAGGAACCGGCGCCACGGACTTTTCCGGAGGGCTGGACGATCGGCACCCCCGATCTCGTCTTCGAGATCCCCGAGCCGACAACGATTCCCGCCCAGGGAACGATGCCCTACGTGAATATCTCGGTGCCGACGAACTTCACCGAAGACATGTGGGTGCAGGCGGCCGAGGCGGTCCCCGGCGACCACGGCATCGTCCATCACATCATCGTCTACGTCGACGCGCCGGGGCAGCCGCGCGGACGGGGGCCTGATGGCTTTGGCCACCTCTGCGGCTACGCCCCCGGTGACATGCCGAGCGTCTACCCGGAAGGCACGGCGAAGCGGATCCCTGCCGGCAGCACGCTCCGCTTCCAAATCCACTACACCCCCAACGGCCGTGCCACGACCGACCGCTCGAAGGTCGGCCTGATCCTCGCCAAGGAGCCGCCGAAGCGCGAGGCACTGACCGTCGGCATCGCCAATCCCCGGTTCCTTATCCCCGCCGGGGCCAGCGCCCATCCGGTGCAGTCCGAAGTGCCGGTCAAGCGGCCGACACGCCTCCTCTCCTTCATGCCCCACATGCACCTCCGCGGCAAGGCCTTCCGCTACACCCTCGAGCAACCGGGCCGGGACGCGGAGATCCTCCTCGACGTGCCGGCCTTCGACTTCGGCTGGCAGAGCTATTACACGCTCGCGGAGTCGCGCGACCTCGAGCCCGGATCACGGATCGTCTGCGATGCCCTCTTCGACAACTCCTCCGCCAATCTCGCCAATCCCGACCCGACGAAGGACGTTCTGTGGGGGGAGCAGACCTGGGAGGAGATGATGATCGGCTACATCGACGTCGATTTCCCCCGCGACGATGCGGGCAGCGACGCTGACTGAGCGAGTGCGGTTGAAGTCTGCCGCATCAGGGCTCGAGGAGGGGGCGGCCGTGCCCCGGGAGCCGGCGTAGACGGCAAGCGGAGCCATGGAAGGCGAAGCGCAGGCGGCTCCGAGCGAACGGAGGCCACGATGGCCGGAGTGAGCGTCCGGCGACGGGGCACGGTCGCCCCCGACCCGGTGGGGAGATCTTCCAGGGCGCGCCGGGAGGGTATTCTGAAGTGGCCATTGTCGCCCTCCGGACGCTTCCGCCATGACGCCTCCCCGACCCGCCAACGCCGCACTGCTGGCCATGGCGCTGGCATGCGCCGCGATCACCGGCAGGCCGGTATCCGCGGCCGATGCCGCCACGTGGAGCGGGTCGCTCAAAAAAGTGTTCGCCGATCGCTGCTTCGCCTGCCACGGGGCCCTAGCGCAGCAGGGAGGCCTGCGGCTCGACACCGTGGCGGGGCTCCTCACCGGGGGTGATGCCGGCCCCGTCGTCGTCCCTGGCGACCCGGCGGCCGGTTCGCTTGTTGCGCGTCTCATCCACGCCGACCCGGCCGAGCGCATGCCGCCGGAAGGGGAAGGGGAGCCCCTTTCACCCGATCAGATCGAGACACTCAAAGCCTGGATCGCTGCCGGTTGCCCGGCGCCGGCTGACGAGGTCCCGGAGGCCGACCCGCGCGAGCACTGGTCGTTCCGCCCGCGCGTCCGTCCCGCGGTGCCGGCGGTCGCGGACACGAAGCGCGTCAGGAATCCGATCGATGCCTTTCTCGAGGCATCGCGGGAGCGGACGGGGATCGCCCCCCAGCCGGAAGCTTCCCGCGAGGTGCTCGTCCGTCGCCTCTATCTCGATCTCCTCGGCCTCCCCCCGCAGCCGGAGGAGCTCGCGGCGATCCTCGCCGACGATTCCCCCGAATGGTACGAGAACCTCGTCGATCGATTGCTTGCCGATCCCCGCCATGGGGAGCGCTGGGGGCGCCACTGGATGGACGTGTGGCGCTACGCCGATTGGTGGGGCCTGGGGGACCAGCTCCGCAACAGCCAGAAGCACATCTGGCACTGGCGCGACTGGATCGTGGAATCGCTCAATGCCGACACCGGCTACGACGAAATGGTGCGATTGATGCTCGCCGCCGACGAGATCGCTCCCGACGATCTCCCCAAGCTGCGGGCCACCGGGTTCCTC
>CANGGC010000267.1 GCA_947453125.1 Planctomycetaceae bacterium
CCCTCGTTTTTATCAACGAGCTCTCCGCATCCCAGACACCACGGCATTGCGGTGGAAAACTCATCGCCCCGCGTTTCCGCCCCGCTTCTTCCCCTCCCGCGCCAGCCACGCCTCGAAGACCGCAGGGGGCGATCCCTGGAAAGCACTGGCAAAGGCTGCCTCAAATGGGGCCTCGGCATCGAGTTCGCTGAGGATCGCCTTGAGACGGCTTCCGCCCCCCGAAGCGGCTGCAAGGAAGGCCCCGCCCACCGAGGCATCATCCGTCGGTCCCCCCATCCCTTCGACCACCACCGTGGGGCGTCGCATGCGCTGCAGCCGTTCGCCGGCCTGACTGCGCCACTCCTTGGCGAGCGTCGACTTCGCCGCCACCTTCAAGGCCACCGCACGGCCGGCGCCGGCCGCGAACCAGTCGGGCGTACCACGGGCCAGAAATGCCGCGGCGGCGAGTTCCTCGGCGATTGCCGCCATCGCATCGGCCCGATCGGCTGCTGAATCGACCGCCGGGGCGACGAGAGCCCCGTTGTCCACGTCGCCGTTCACCCCCGCCTTCCCGGTGAGCCCCTTGGGGCGTTCGTCGCCGAGGACATTGACCCAGAAGTCGGAGTAGTCGTAGGGCTTGTCGAAGACCATCAGGACAATCCCTCCCTTCACCAACGGACCGCCGGTCGTGCCGAGGGTCTCGGCAACCTCCCCCATCGCCTTTTCAGCGAGATCAGCGAGGCTCCCGAGTCGCGATTCGGGGATGTTGCCCACGAGGCGGAGATCGCCACGGGTGACGACCGTCGGCTCCTCGTCGGCGATCGCCCGCCGCCACACCTCGTCAGTGGCCTCGAATCGGGCCACGAGGAGATCGGCATGGGAGAGGCTACGGGCCCGGCCGGCGGCGGCCACGGTCGCAAGCGGTGTCTGGGCCGTGAGCAGATCGAGCTTCCCCCCCTGGTCGACCCACTTCTCGATCGTCGCGATCACCTCCGCGCTGAGCGGGGTCTTCCCGAGTGGCATCGGCTGCCCCTCGATGTCGCGCCCTTTGAGCTTCCTCACCAGCAGGCTCGCGGCTCCTTCGCCGGCGACGATCGGAGCCCCGTTCGCGCCGCCACGGAGCAGGGACTCAAGCGACACCATGGAGAGATTGCCGTCGGGCTGCATCGCGTCGTGGCAGCCGCCACACTGTTTGACGAGCACCGGAGCGACATCAAAGGCGAACGACACGTCCCCCGGCTCGAGCTTCACAGCCCCGGCAGGGGATGCAGACGCCGCGGCAGCTGCCCCCGGATTCTGCAACGACACCAACGGATCGGCGCCATCAAACACCGCTCCCTCGTTGATCCACGTGACCAGCAGGGCGCACTCGTCGGGCGACACCTTGCCGCCGCCGCGCGGCATGTCGCCGGTGCGGATCACCTCGACGAGGCGGCTGTCCGCCCCGGCCCCCTTCTGCACCATCCCGGTCTTCATGAGTGTGTCGTAGGAGGTGAACTGAAAATCACCCCGACGGCCGGCAACGTGACATCCCCCGCAGTGGCGCACGAGGATCGGGGCGACCTGCTCGACGAAGCTCACGGCGCTTGAGGCCGGGCCCTTCGCCGCCGGGCCGGCGGGCTTGCCGCCGCCCCCCTTCCTCGCAGTCCCGACCGGCCCCTTGGCCGGCTTCGTCGCGGAATCCCCTTTCGGTTTGGCCGCAGCCCGCGGCAGCGTGGGGAGCACGATGGCATCGACTTCGACTCCCTGAAGCTCGAGATCGTCGCGCAGCGTTCGGGCGCGGTCGAGCAATCCGCGGGCCGCCGCCGGCGGCGGCTCCGCGCCGACAAGCGTGGTGAGCGCGTCGATCGCCTTCACGAGCCGTTCGCGGGCAGCCACGGGGCGTTCCGCATCGAGGTCCTCGCGCACGCCATCGAGCAGCGACTTCACGGCGGCAGCCGTCGGCAGCGTGTCATCCGCTCGGCTCGCAGGCCCGGTCGTCACAAGCGCCGTCGCGAGCGTTGCCATGATCGCCACGGCCAACCATCGACGGTCGTTGCCATGGGCAGCCGAAACCACACCTGTGCCGATCATGATCCGCCCCCCCTCGAAGCCCACCAGACCCCTGCAAAAAACGCTCCCACGGCGAGGAGCAGCGATCCCACGCTCCAAGCATACGGAGCCCAGGCCGGAAGGGTCACCGTCCGCCGCCGCCCCACCGCCGGCGGCCGGGCGGGGCGATTGCCTTTCCGACGACTCTTTCCGCTGACTTTGACCGTGAACGGCGCGGCATCGAACGGCTCGTCCGCGGTCGGGACCAGAGCCTCAAGCGATTCTTCGATCGCGGCCCCCTCGAATGACGTGACAGCGCCCCCCGCCGCCTCGGCGGGGACCATCACCCGAGTTTCGCAGCGGGGACAGACGATCGACGTCCCATGCCAGCGAGCCGGAACGTAGAGCTTCGAACGGCATCCCGTGCAGCGGAATTGGATCGGCATCGCTCGCACTCCATGGGGCGACGGATCAGCTCGATCCTGGATCGCGTCGAGAGGGACGCACGCCATCCCCGTTTTCATCGCCCCATCCGTCCTGCCGGGGATCCCCCTCCGCGCGGCCGCGCAGCCTTCGTCGACCGTGCCGACGTGGTCCCTTGCCCGAACGATGCCGGCGGGGGCCCCCACACCGACGGCCCCCTTCTGCTGCAGCCAAGCCGGCGATCCCGGCAAAAACCGCCGTCGCCACGACCGCAAGGAGCCAGACCACCGCCGCCACCAGCGCCACGCGCCCGCAGAAGCGGGCGCCGATGTCGTCGCCGAGCGCCAAGAGCAACGCCCCTAGCCCGATCACCACCAACGCCAGGATCGGGAGCAGGAGCGAGGAGACGATGCCCCACGAGAGCGCCCGCCGCACGAAGTCGCCCATCTGCCCGCGCATCAGGTTGGAATCCTCTTCGGAAGCTCGGTGGCGGTGGGGCGGTGCGAGGGAGACATCTCCTCCGCTGGACGGCTCGCTGGACACCCCGCTCCCCCGGAAGTGTACCGTTCTCAGGCCCTGCCGGCGCGCCTCGAATCAGCCCGGTCAGCGCCTCAGTCCCCGGGGCCGGGGAGCGGGCGGGGCGATGGCCTCGTCGTGGCCCCTGGAAAAGATCGCGGGCTTCCCCGGGGGCTTCCGACCGCCGAATCCAGCGGCAGGGCACTTTGTCCTCCGCCTGCTAGAATGTCGGGGCGCTCCTCGCGGAGGTTTCCGGAGCGCCGAAGGTCATGGAGGACACTCGATGAGACGCCGCGCCCAAGCCGCCCCCCTGTCGGCATTGCCATGCCGGACTCGGGAACGCTGGTGTTGCCCGGCAGGCCCTGGCCTGAGGCGTGGAACCGCCGGTGTTCTGGCGCTCGGTTCGGCCCTCGCTTGGGGCGCATGTCTCACCACCGCCCTGGCCGACCGGGTGGAGATGGCCGACGGACGGATCCTCGAAGGAAGGTTTGCCCTCGTCGCCGGCGTGGCCGTCGATCCGATCGCCGAGGCAACCAGCAGCCGGACCGCAGGCACGCCGGTGCTGATGTGCGATGACGAAATGACCCGGACGTTCGTCTCGCGTCGCCGGGTGGTGAAAGCCGAGGAGCTTCCGTTCGGGCGTCAGCTCGAGCGGATCGAGATCCCGCAGCGCGTGCCGGAGAACGGTCGCCGGGTCGCTTCGATCGGTGGCATCCTCGCCGCCACGCCGTTCGACGAGTTTGGACGCCGCATCCTCACGCTGTCGACGGCCTCCGGCAGGCTCGACGTCGTTCAGGGGATCACCACGATCACCCCCCGTTGGACCCGTGTCCAGGGCGTCCTCACCGACAACCCGCTCCTCCTCGACATGCGACTTTCAACCGGGTCAATCCCCCGCGATCAGTTGCGACTCGTCCTCGACCGTCAGACCGATCCGGCCAGTTCGGAGGAGCGTCTGCGGATCGTGCGACTGTTCCTCCAGGCGGAGCGTTACGAGGAGGCACGGGCCGAAATCGACGGCGTCATCCGCGACTTCCCGGGCCTGAAGAACCTCACCGAGGAGCGGCGGAGCCTGGGGGAACTGTCGGCCACCAGGCTCCTCGACGAGGTCCGGCTGCGAGGCCGATCGGGCCAGGATGCCTTGGCGATGGAGATCCTCGAGAACTTTCCCGCCGACGAGGCCTCGGCCGAGACCGTCGAGGCGATCCGCGAAGCCCGCGATGCCTACCGCGACCGGCAGGCCTCGGCCGAGCGGCTCCTCCGTCTCCTCCAGGAACGCTGCGACGCCCTCGATGACGAAGACACCCGCACCGCCTGCGCGGGTGTTCTCGACGAGATCGCCGCCGAGATGACCTTCGCCACGCTCGATCGGCTGTCGGCGTTCGAACGGATGGGGACTGAGCCCGACCTCGCGGCCGACCGGGCCCTGGCGATCGCCATCTCCGGATGGCTTCAGGGGGCCGCGGCGGCCGGCGAGAATCTCAAACTCGCCCTCTCCGCTGCGCATGTCCGCGATCTCCTCCGCGATTACCTCCGTAGCGACGACGCCAAAGCACGCCAAGCCCTGCGGGACCAGGTAGCCGACGAAGAGGCGGGGGATGCGGCGACGATCGCAAGCTTGGCGCGCCAGATGCGCCCGCCGCTCGATCCCCCGGAGCCGACGGCCCCGGGGCTCCACGAGTTCGAGTTCACAGGCTCCGACGGGCAATCGGTCACGTGCCTCGTCCAGGTGCCGCCGGAGTACGATCCCCTCCGCCGCTATCCGACGGTTGTCTCGCTCCATGCCGCCTTCACGACGCCGGCAGACCAGATCACCTGGTGGGCCGGCCCGCCGGGGCCCGACGGCCGTCGGGTCGGCCAGGCGACCCGCCACGGCTGCATCGTCGTCGCGCCCCGCTGGACGGAGGAGGGGCAGACGACCTACGGCTATTCGGCCCGCGAGCACGCGGCCGTCCTCGGTGCCCTGCGGGAGTCGCAGCGGC